>JAGOPC010000031.1 GCA_017992195.1 Patescibacteria group bacterium | reverse complement strand
AATTATAAGGATTTTTGTGACTTTTACTATCTTTATTTATCCCAAAACGGGAAATAAATTTTATCCAACATACATAATACATCGTGACAGAACTGCTCTACCATTCTTTTACCATCTTTCATTTCTATCGCTAAGGCAGGACATCAAGTACGCATAGGATATTCTGCAGTGTTTTTCAATGTGCCTCCTATCATCTCAGCGAGTAGTTGAGCTTGCCGATATTGGTGTACTTCATCATTCATTTTTCCTACAATCTCATGCATATAGTCGCTATTTATAGTCAGGTAGTCGTTATCATCAAATGAAAATGTTCTGACATCTATTCAGAGCGAGTTATTTACAAATTCTTTCATATCCGATACGTCTCTATCAGGACGAATCACTCCTACTAACGAGTGTAAATTGAGAGATGAGAGTGGTAAAATTACCTTTTTAATATTCTTTTGGATTATTTCACGGTATTGTGATGTTGTAGGAAAGAGAGAATACTTCTGTTTATAAAGTTCTGGTATATTACATATGAGACTCCAAAAATTGGTATAGCCATCCAAGAATCATTGCATAATCATATAACTCAGCGGCAGTGGTTGTCCTTTGGATATCTGAGAATGAATTTCAGCAAACCTGTTTGCATCTATAAAGTTTTGCTTATGCACGCTCTGATCATGTCGTTGCTCCATTATTGGATAAATTCTTTTTTGCATATAGAGAAACAATTTCTGTCAATATTGTTGTCTTTGGTGGAGATCTTTTAGATTTTTCATACTTGCATCAATATGTATGCTGATATATTCTTGATCATGTGTATCTTTAGCATTTCTTGTATCTTTTCATATATTTCTGTTTTCAAAAAGAGTATATTGTAAATATATGTTTTCAATTTTACATCATTCTTTAGTGTAAGTTCTTCATCAATAGCCATAAATGCATTCTGTGCTCTTTTATTTCATAAAACATCATCTAATAAGTAGGCTACAATATTTTTTATCTTAGGCATTTTATCAATACTTAAAATTGACGCTATCTTATTTAAATATCATGTAGCCGCGGCGTAAGGGCATTTACTTCTAGAGAGAAATTGATGGTTAAGATTACTTATTTCCTCTGTGGGTAAATCCGTTTGTAGATTATTAGGAGTGTTTCACATCATTGAATAGTTTTGAATAAGAAAGAATATTATAGCTCTCCGCATCTATATGTCAATAGATCGTATTTCCCAAAAACAACAAAAAATCCGCTTCTCTGAGCGAATCTAACAGCATTACTCTTTATCTACCGGAGAAGGGACTCGAACCCTCACATCTTGCGACATACGCACCTGAAGCGTACGTGTCTACCAATTCCACCACCCCGGCATAGACTGGGAGTATAGTGTTTTTGATAGAGTTTGCAACGGAGTTATGCACGTATCACACACTTCTCAACAAACGAAGTAACTGCTCTTTTCAGTCATAGTAATTCCTGTTCGGAAAATGATCTGCCAGTAAAATATGGATTGAGCAATTCAGTTTCATGCGTAAAGTTTTGCAACGCATAGAGAGGCGCTCACTGCAGACTTTTTGCAATAGCAACAATCTTTTCTTTCGTGTGATAGTTCTTTATCACTGTTGTCCTGAACTCATATGCAATAGTACTTTCCTGCAGCAATTGAATTGACCTTTTATAGTTCTCTACATTTTCATGCACACCTCATGTCAGGAGAGGTCGTCCGCTTCGATCATCTTTCACATCCATAGCGACATAGTCCAAGAGATTGGCCTGGAGTAATGTCTGTAGCACCTCAGGATGACGTCCATTGGTATCAAGCTTCACAAGCAGTCATAGCTCTTTTATTTGTACAATGAATGCTTGTAGCCCATCTTGCAATGTTGGTTCTCCCCCGCAGATCACTACCCCATCGATAAAATCTTTTCTCTCATCAAGAAAAGATAACACTGCCTGGGGATCAATAAGATCTTCTGCAAGTTCCTTTATCTTTCATGGCAGGACAAATTGTGGATTATAACAAAATTGACACCTGAGGTTACACCCTACGGTAAAGAGTAGGGTGGCAACTTTTCAGGGATAGTCTAACAACGTTGTTTTCTGGATACCGCCTATGAGCATGAGACAGGTGTATATATATTATTAAATGCTTCATTGGAAGATATATGCTCTTCATTTTTACCTTCGATAAAATAATTTCTTGAATAAAATTCTGATTTCTTTCCGATATTGAAGTGAGAGACAGGTCTGTAATAGCCCATCACGCGCGTATAAATTTCACATTTTGTTCTTTGCTGATGATTTACTGTTTCCATAGTCATAATAATAAAGGGGTAAAATGTTGATGAAAGATGAAAGACTAAGGGGTAAAGGTTTTTTCCGTATAAATCTTTTGTCTTTCATTCTTAGTCTTTCGTCTGTTTAGTAAATAGTTGCTTTTTCTACTTCTGACATCTTGTCTGCATACTCTGTGTATATCTTTCTTGTGGTAATATCGAATTTTTGTCATGTATATCCGATTTCTTCGTCGCATCTTGGACAGAAATCATGTTCACCAACAATGTATCCGTGCTTCGGACAAATAGAGAACGTCGGTGTCACTGTGATATATGGAAGCTGATAGTTTGAGATTACCTTTTTTACAAGAGCTTTACATGCTTGTGCATTTGAGATCCTTTCACCCATATATAAATGCAAGACTGTTCATCATGTATACTTACACTGCAGCTCATTTTGATACTCCAGTGCTTCAAATACGTCATCTGTTTGTCAAACAGGGATCTGTGTCGAATTGGTATAGTAAGGTGCTTCCAGTGTGCCCGCATGGATCATCTCCGGATGTTGCTTTTTATCTTCCTTTGCAAATCTGTATGTGGTTCACTCTGCAGGTGTCGCTTCAAGATTATATAAGTTACCTGTCTCTTCCTGATATGTTTTGAGGATATCTCTCATAAACTCGAGTAGTTCAAATGCCAGTTGTTTTCATTTCTCAGTCGTAATATCTTCTTGGTCACCCGTAAAGTTACGGATAGCTTCATTCACACCATTGAGTCCTATGGTAGAAAAATGATTTCTCAATGATGCAAGATACCTTTTGGTATAAGGATAGAGTCATGCATCAAGCCACTTTGCGAGTACTTTTCTTTTAAGTTCAAGAGATGTTTTTGCTATATGCATCAAGGAAGCGACTTGTGCAAAAAATCACTCTTTATTTCCTTTATACAGATAACCAATACGTGCAATATTCAGGGTCACGACACCTATAGAACCCGTCATTTCTGCTGATCCAAAGAGACCATTTCCTCTTTTCATCAACTGTGTCAGATCAAGCTGCAACCTGCAACACATACTTCTTACTGCACCTGGCGTATAGGCATCAGGGTTTCTTACTTTTACTTTTTTTCATTGTGTATCAGTTTCATACTTGAATTGCGATCAGATGAAATTTTGAAAGTAAGGGATACCATATTTTGCTGTCATCTCAAAGAGTAAATCTATCGTAGGATCTTCCCATGGAAAATCTTCAGTGATATTGTATGTCGGGATAGGGAATGTAAACACCCTTCCTTTTGCATCACCATGCGTATAGACCTCTATCAATGCCTTGTTGAGAAGTATCATCTCAGCAGACAATTCGCCAAATTTCTTACTGTACTCCCCTGCTTCTATACCACCAAGAAAAAGAGCTTTCTCTTTGAGATCCTGTGGGCATGTCCGATCAAGTGTGATATTAGTAAACGGGGTTTGTGTACCTCGTCTTGATGGGACGTTGAGACCAAAAATAAAATTTTGCATTTGTTGGAGGACATACTCATATGTTTTCTTTGTGACATAGTCATCCTTACTTTCATTTGAATGAAATGACACTTCTGCTTTATCCAGATCACGTATGAGTTCTTGTTTATACTTATGTACAAACGGGGCAAGATACGTATCAAATGATGAAAATGCTTGCGCTCATGCCCATTCATTTTGGAGCGTCCCAAGAAAGTTAATCATCTGATTGATCGCAGATTGTAAATTTTTCGGAGGTGTAGATTCTACTCTGTTTGACACACCATTAAATCATTCTTCCAATAACTGTCTCAGACTCCGACCCGCACAATAACCAGTAAACATATCAAGATCATGGATATGGAGATCTGCATTTCTATGTGCATTACCTATTTCCTTTGGATAGATGTGAGAAAGCCAATAATTCGCAGTCACCTTTCCTGCTGTATTTAAAATCAGTCCACCAAGTGAATAACCCGAATTAGCATTTGCATTCACCCTTCGGTCATTTTGCTCAAGGTACTCTTCCATACTATTTTTCACATCTATCATCACGTTTCTATCTTCTCTCGCTTCGTTTCTTTTTTCACGATAGAGAATATATGCTTTCGCTGTTTGATACAGACCAGTTGTGATAAGCACTTGTTCGACAGTATCTTGGATAGTCTCTACATGTGGGATAGTTCAGAGATGTTTTTTTTCTACCTCTTCCATCACAACTTGTGTCAGAGAGTATGGCAGGATTGAATCTTCTTGTCACGATGCTCTCATAGCTTTCTGTATTGCATTGGTGATTTTTTTATTATCAAAAGTCACGATAGTACCTGTACGTTTTATCACTTTGTAGATAGCCATAGGGAAAAAGCATATAAAAAATAAAATGAAAAAAACCTTCCAGACAAGGACGGAGGGTGATATACTTTTATAATTATAGCTTGGTTCATGGAAATGGTGCAAAAATACATAAAAAACACATGATGTGCTTCTATACAGTTTATGCACCACTATATATTGTGTCTCGTATATTCTTCTTTTTTTGAAAAACAAGAGCATTTTTTATTTCCCTCTTGCGATTTTTTATTATCTATAAGAAAATATAGGTTTATTTTTATACAGATAACGAGTGTAGGTCGCCACCACTCATTAAAATACGAGTAAAAAAAAATCTTCCGTATAACGAAAGACTCAAGATAGTAATATAGTCTATATAACAAGAGTATGCTTTTGATGGGATATTATTTTTTTTCTTCTTCTATATCCATCCATACATCCTTTCGTACCAGAGGCGATACAGCAGATGATATATACATAGTAGATATTCGGATTCGCCTCGAAGAGAGCAAGCATCATAAACATACTCGCAACGATAAAGGTAAACACCGAAAATGAATTGATTGCGATCACCTTATCAGTTCTGTCAGGGATAAGCATGAACTTGGTAAACAGGTAGATGCACACTACTCCGACGATAAAACATATATAGATGGTCGCATATATTTTATTTATCGATGGGAGAAATGGATACAGGGGTGAGAAGAGTTGTATGATCACATAGAGGGTGACCATATAAAGCATACATCTTTCCCATGTGGATCTTTTTGTTGAGATATTTTCCATAGTTGATTTTTTGAGGTTTATATTGTACTTTTATACAGTTGTATGTCAATATGACTACTAATCAACTTAAGACTAAATTAACTTAATACTAAAAACCTAAAACTACAAACGAGTTTTAAGCCTGCCTGCCGGTAGGTAGGGTTTCAGTCTTCAGTTTTAAGTTAAAAATGTGTTAGTTTGTAATACTTGCTGTATTGAGAAAACGCATGATATCAACTCTCCTGCTACTATCAGGATTCGTTGCAGACTCTCCTAAGTATCTTCCGATAACGATGCCGAACTCCTCTGCAGAGAGCGTATCAAATGGTCTGAACACAGGGATCATAGCTGTCTTTCATGGCTTTCGTCCCATAAGACCAAGGTCACAGATAGCTTTAATGTTTGTTTTCATTTCAGCATCAAAGGTACTATAGTCAGAGAAATTTTCTATTATACAATCTGCATTGGGAGTGATAGGTTTTCCTTCCACATTAAGAACAAAATTTACCATCATCTTTGCTGCCTCATATCTTTGAATAGTGTCGTGGAGTCTTGCTTTTGCGATAGGCATCGTAGTGATATGATGTGCAAATGCCCGATCGTATACATCTGTCTCATTTGTTAATGGACTCTTCGACGAAGTCGATGGTTGAGTTACGCCGATGGATACACTTCCTGTTGAAATTATTGCTCCAGTAATGACGGTTGTAGAACCTGTATTCAGTACACCTGTAGTTGCTGTCCCTACAGCAATCGCAATGGTAGCTCAGGCAGAGCTGCTAGATTGACCACTACAGAGGCGATCATATGGCGTTGGTGAAGTGTCACCATTTGGACAATTATCTTTTGGTATCACGATTGCTTTGCCTGCTCAGAGGCCCTGCCAGCCCCATGTGGTATCATAATCATGCAAAAACCGAAGCAGGTCAGAATCAGCAGAGTTTGCACTTATCGCATTACCTTCAAGAGATGTGTCATCTAAATTAGGATATTGATCAGAAGAGGCTATTGTAAGTCACGTCAGCCCATTGTTTGAAAGATCTAGCGTATATAATCCGGTATTGCTTGATATATCAATGTATGTAAGAGATCAACCGCTCTGATTAGAGACAATCAATGTATTGAGGAGAGTATTGGTTGATATATCTAGAGAAGATAAAGCGTTTCACGATAAGCGAAGGTCCTGAAGATCTGGTAAAGGAGAGAGATCAATACTTGTAAGACGATTACCTCAGAGATTTAGCGTAGATACATTTGTATTTTCAGAAAGATTGATGCTTGTTAGAAGATTGTCTTCAAGATTTATGGTGGACAAGTTTGTGTTGGTCGAAATATCTATGTCTGCAAGAACATTGCCCTTTACGGTGAGTCAATACATATTACTGAGACCGGAGATATTAAGTGACTGGAGCTTTGTCCCTGTCTGATAGCTGACATCAACAGTTAAGAGCGCAGTATTATCTCTCAAATCTAATCAAGTGAGTTGATTGCCCACAAGACTCAGCACTTCCAAGGCTGTATTTTGACTAAGATCTATTCCCGTTAGTTGCAAATAGTCAGCATACAGATTAAGAAGATCTAGGTTATCAGTGAGATCCAATGAGCGTATATTTGTAGAGTTTACATTGAGCGCACGTAGACTTGTTGCTCAGCTAAGGTCCAAAGTACTGAGAGGATTACTAATAAGAGTTATACTTAACAATCATGTACTTTGTGAAAGATTGACAGATGATATATGATTACGTGAAAGGTCTGTCTGCAAAAGTCGCGGGAGATAAGCCAGTCATGTAGTAATAGCGCCACTTAAATTACCATCGCTTAATAACAACCATATAACATGTCAATTAAACAATGTTATCGAATTGGAAAAGGAGCTCCCGCCATTATTTTTCCAGGCACCTACATTGGTATTGCTGAACCATCCACCTGTACTGCTCCAATTATCTCCGTTTGTTTCGTCATATAGATATGCCAATCCGATACATTCCTGATAGGAAATGTTAATAGCACCTGAGTTGGTTACACACCACGCAGAGTTAGTCGCAAAATTTGCGGCAGAAGCAACACTACTCAGAAGAACTCCCATGGAAAACACTAGCAGACTAGCCAAGATTTTTATGTGATTTTTCATACAACGATAATGACAAACATATCTAAAAGATTGTTAATCCTGAGAACCAAGAAAACGCATGATATCTACTCTTTTACTGCTATCAGGATTCGCAGCCGACTCGCCGAGATATCTTCCGATAACGATACCGAACTCCTGCGCAGAGAGCACATCAAACGGCCTGAAGATAGGAATCATTCCTGTCTTGCCAGGTTTCCATCCCATGAGACCAAGATCACAGATCGCTTTGATATATATTTTCATCTCTGCATCGAATGTATTGTAGTCTGAGAAAGTTTCGATCTTACAATTTGCGTTTGGCGTGATAGTTTTTCCTTCTACATTCTTCACGAAATTAACGATCATCTTTGCCGCTTCATATCTTTGAATTGTATCCTGCAATCTTGCTTTACCAAGCGACATCGTAGTGATACCGTGAGCGTAGGCCCGGTTGTAGACGTCGGTGTCGGTAGTAAGTACGGGAGTTTCAGGATTTGAAGATGAATTGTTTTGAGTTCATATCGCAGCGGGAGTTATATTTGTTCCGGTAGTTACTGCTGAACCACTAGTTATTCCATTGCTCGACATTCAGCTACAAAGCCCATCATACAGCGTTGGAGAGTTATCACCATTCGGACAGTTATCTTTTGCAACGACAATCGTCTTTCCTCCTCCGAGACCACGGTAGCCCCAACCCGGCATATAGTGATTGAGAAATCGAAGCTGATCCATGGTAAGAGTCGCTGCGTCGAAAGCATTTCCGGTAAAATAAGTAATAAGATTTGACGGATAATTAAATGCGGTCGATATCCTAAATCCTGTAAGTGCAATACCTGACGTATCTAAGTTTTGTAGTCCTGAGCTGTATGACAGATCAAGATAGGTGAGACCTGTATTTCCATTACCAAGATACAACCCGCCAAGATAAGGATTTTGTGAAAGATCCAGAGACGAAATAGAGTTCCCTATGAGATTTACAAATCCGACAGAAGTGCTTCCTGTAAGAGAAATCTCCGTGAGATTGTTACCATCAAGTTTCAATATAGAAAGAGCTCCACCGATCGGCAGCAGATTAATCGATGTCAGTCCGTTATCTGAAAGCCATAGATTATAGATTGAAGTAGCTCCGGAAAAATTTGTATAGCTTAAAGCTGTTCCGCTCTGATAAATTGCTGAAAGATTTGTCAGTGACGCCATATTGGACACATCAAGACCTGTCAGCGCATTGAAACTCAGTTCCAGCACCTGCAGACCTGTATTACGGGAAAGATCAAAATATCTCATAGGAGTATAATTCACCGTCAACCCTGTAAGGTTGATGTTCTGAGTGAGATTGAGACTAAGAAGTCTTGTACTACTCAGATAGAACTGTTTCAAACCGGTAAGCATGGTTATGTTCAGCCCTGATACCTGTGTATTCACCATATTAAGATAGACTAATCCTGTATTCTGCGAAAGATTAACGGCAGGAAGCGTGGCATTACCAATATCGAGCTTCTGTAAATATGTCAGATAGATCAATCCTGTCGTAATGGTTCCACTGAGATTTCCCGCGTTCAGGTGCATCTCAATAAGATGTCATCCCGAAGCGATAAGCGCGCCTGTTGAATATCCGTCCGGATGCACCCACGTCGTGAGATCTGTTGTTGAAAATCGATTTTCATTATCAGTCCGGTTCACGCCACTTGTCTCATCAAAAAAATATGCGAGTCAGTTACACTCCTCATATGAAACACTAAGAGAACCTGAATTTTCCGTACACCGATTGAGCCGATTCGGAAGATCTGCAGGATATGCATACGAGACACCAGCCCATAGAGCCAGCAACGCCATCATACCAAGCAGTGGTTTTACTATTTTTTTCATATCATAAAAGAGATGAAGAATAAAAACACGAATTCCCAAGGTTTATAAAAATCCCCTGTAAAATCAATGAGT
>JAGOPC010000047.1 GCA_017992195.1 Patescibacteria group bacterium | reverse complement strand
TCTTTTGCTTTTTCGAGGAACTTTTCAAACATTCCGAGGATGTTCTTCTTGTTTTCCGGAGTACCTACTTCAAGTGCATGCTTAAATGCTTCAAAGATTTCGTCGTCTGTAGGCATAGCGATGATTTTATCGGTCATAGTTAGTTTATAGAAAGGGTAAATTTAGTAACATATATATTATACGGAGAATGAGTTTTTTGTCAAAAAGTTGAAAATGGCGATAATATGCTCCAAATAGCAGGTTTTGTTTGATTTATCGTATATTTTAGCTATATATGTGGGTATTGTATGTTTACCTCTTTTCACAAGGGTTTATGATAGATAAAGAAATTTCTAAACTGATAGACGCCGAGACGAAGCGCCAAAACGAACAGCTCAATCTTATCGCCTCAGAAAATTACGTTTCTGCTGCGGTGATGAAGGCGACGGGGAGCGTTTTCACGAATAAGTACAGTGAGGGATATCCGCATGCTCGTTACTATGCGGGGCAAGAGAATGTCGATAAACTGGAGGTATTGTGCCAGAAAAGAGCGCTGAAGATGATGAAGCTTTCGGCTAAGGAGCGAGGAGTGAACGTGCAACCTCTGAGCGGATCACCGGCTAATCTTGCGGTCTATATGTGACTGTTACAAGCTGGCGACACGATATTGTGAATGGATCTGGCGGCTGGTGGCCATCTCACGCATGGGTTCAAGCTGAATGCGACTGGGAAGATCTACAATTGCATCTCATACGGCGTGAGTCCCAAAACTATGCTGATCGACTACGCAGAGATCGAGCAAAAGGCGCTTGCTCATAAACCGGCGCTTATCGTAGCGGGATTTACCGCATATTCGAGAAACATTGAATGGAAAAAATTTAAAGATATTGCAAAAAAAGTACAAAAAAAACACTGATATAGTCCTATTCTCATGGCGGACATCGCACACACTGCGGGACTTATCGCCGGAGGAGCAATCGAGTGACCCTGGGCATACTTCGACGTAGTAACTACCACGACCCATAAAACACTCCGCGGACCAAGAGGAGGACTTATCTACTATAAAAAAGATCTTGAGAAGTCGATCAATAGAGGAGTATTTCCTGGTATGCAATGAGGACCACACGTACACACCTATGCGGCAAAAGCAGTCGCTTTCGCTGAGGCGATGCAGCCTGCATTTAAGAGCTATGCAAAGCGTGTGGTAGAGAATGCGAAGCATTTAGCAGACGAGTTCTACGATCGTGGCTGGAATATTATGACTGAGGGGACAGACAATCATATGATGCTGCTGGATGTCACACAGGCATTTCGGTGAACAGAACAGACAGAATTAACAGGAAACTCTGCACAAAACATCCTTGAAAGCATAGGTGTCACCGTCAATAAGAATATGCTGCCCTTTGACCAAAGATCGCCGATGGATCCAAGTTGAATCAGGATCGGAACCCCTGCGTTGACGACAAGATGAATGTGAAGAAAAGAGATGACGACAATAGCAACAATTATAGAGTTAGCCCTTTTGGGAAATAATGATAAGGGAATGATGAAGAAATTAGCAGCAGAGGTGAAAAAGTTAGCGAAGAAATTTCCGGTGAAATAATTTAGAAATTCGTCGAGGTGTTACCCTGACCATGAATATCGATGGGTCCTCAACTACTTACAGCAGGATAGCTGTGTAAAATAAGTTCTATAATGGCTTTGATACGTGCAAAAGACTCCCTCAGGGAGTTTTTTTCTGCGCTCGAGTAGATCGTGCGGTCTGCGATGAGTCACTGAGCATCGATGCCTAATGTGCGGGCGATAAGCAGCGATCTTGGCAAGTGGAAACGCTGCGTTGAGATGATAAGCGTATTGATGCCGTAGATCTTTTGCGCACGCCGGAGTGAGTCATACGTATCAAATCAGTTAAAATCAAGGAACACATCAGCCGGCGGGATGCCACGATTGATCACGTATCTGTTGATCGCTTTGACCTCATTGTAAAATTTTGTCGGATCGCCGTCGCCGCTGATGAGGATCTTAGGGACCTTTTTCGTCTGGTAGAGCTGGATTGCTGTTTCGACCCTGTCCTGGACAGTCTGACTAAGTTGGTTTCCTTTGACACTCGCACCCAGGATGATCACCGCATCAGCCGTACCAGTAATCTTATCGGAAGAGGAGAACATATGGCGCTCGTAATAGAAGAAAATTACCGTATTAAGAACCAAAAAAAGAAAGACTCATCGAAGAAGAATCTTAAAAATCAGCTTTCATAAGCGCTCTATAAGGTGAGCGACATGGTGCATCATGCATTCAGAGTACATATTCAGCAGAGTAATGCAAATCCATACTCCATCGTAACAATCAGTTAGCGGGCATTTATGATTTCCTTGCATTTGTCGAACTATTGGTTATCTATACAGACAGTTATCTCTTCACGAAGCCAGTTAGGATATGAAGCTTGATAAGTTTCTCGGTAGTAAGACAAAGGTCGATATTTTGAAATATCTTATTTTTAGAAGGCAAGGAATATCGATCAGGGCATTGGAACATGAGATTCCTTGGACATTTCCCGCCATCAAAAAGCAGGTCGACTCACTCGAAGAGAGTGATATTGTGGATATCGATAAAGAGGGGAATAAATGGTC
>JAGOPC010000030.1:1520-9662 GCA_017992195.1 Patescibacteria group bacterium | reverse complement strand
AGGAATGTTTTCTTCAGGGTCTCTAGTTGCCTATCTTCTCACGAGTAACGGACTTTAGCCACTTTTACAAGACCTTCACAGAGATTTGCCACCTCTATTCCGAACTCTTTTTTCACATCGTCGTAAGTGATCTCAGTATCTTCGATCACATCATGAAGAATACAGGTCTGGATCGTCGGCAGATCGGGCTTCATCGACATAAGAAAAAGCGTCGCGCGAAGCGGATGCACGATATATGGCTCTCACGAAAGACGCTTAGTGCTGTCGTGTGCATTTTTTGTAAACTCATATGTTTTCTGGATAAGCGCCAGATTTTCTGGCGGCAGATACTGTACAGCAAGATCTTTGATTTCGTCTACGAGAAATTGCGGATCCTCAGAGAAGATCGGCTCATAATCAAAGAAGTGCTGGAGCTCATGAAGATGCATGGATTAAACTATAGTCGTCGATTATGTACTTGCAAGAGAAATATAGCGATAATTGAGAATCTCTTTATAAAAAAGAAAATCGACCGGAAACAAGCGTAAATCCTGCAGCGATCGCATCTAGATGTATCCATGAAAAAGCCACCGTGACCAACCCGAGAAGCGTCCCGAAAACGACGTCGATAAAAAAGTGCTTTTTAAGAATAATGCGCGAGTAGGCGATCATCAGATAGAAGACGAGAGATGTAATGATCAAAATGAGATTGCCCGTCGTCATCTGCTGACCATGCTGATGATAGAGAATATAGCTGAGCAAAAGTCCGAAGCACATGAAAATAGTGGCGCGCGCAGTATGAATACTCGGGAAAGAGCTCGCGTCGATTTTTTGTCGCCGATTGTGATATGCCTGAGGCTTTGGTCTGTCCTTGTAGTAGATAAACTTAATAGTGACTCCGCATGCAAAGCCGACCAGCTGTGTGATCGAAATCACCCGTATCCGGGCTGCTATCTCCAGCAAATCATGACTGCCCGTAGCAATTCGAGCACTAAGCCATCCTACTCCTACGATAGGAATAATCATCCACGGCAACTCGCAGAGATTAGTGAAGTGTTTTCGAAATTTCATACCGATCTTCTAATAATTAAAATCAACTTTGTAGTTCCAACATTTTTGCATAATGCCCTCCCTTCTTTACCAACTGCTGGTGGGTTCCTCTTTCAATTACCTTACCCGCTTCCAACACAATAATATCATCAGCATGTTTGACTGTTTGCAATCTATGCGCGATAATAATAACCGTTCTTCATTCAAATAGATTGTGCATCGCTTTCGTGATAGCTTCCTCACTTATTGAATCCAACGCAGATGTAGGTTCATCAAGCAAAACGATTTCCGGATTCTTCAGAAAGATCTTTGCAATAGCGAGACGCTGACGCTGGCCTCACGAAAGGCGGATTCACTTTTCGCCGATCTCTGTTTGTAAGCCATCTTTAAAATCATAAATGAATTGGCATTGAGCTTTTATTATGGCATCAGCTAATTGTTCTTTCGTTGGCTCATGATCAAGAGAGTAGACGAAATTTTCATATATTGTTCCATCAAACACACTAGGATCTTGAGTCAAGTAGCCTATATGTTTATAATACGACTTGAGAGAAACGGATTTTTTCAAGTTAGTTTTCATTGGTAATTGTTGATCGTCAATCGATATATGTCATTTCATTACATGGAGATATCCAGCCATAAGTTTCACGATAGTAGTCTTCCCGCTTCATGATATACCAACAAGCGCAGTTCTCTTACCTCATGCTATATCAAGTGAAAAATTCTTTAGCACCTCTCATTCATTATATCCAAACGATATGTTATGAAGAGATATATTACCCTGCACAAAGGAGAAATCCCTTCCTGTACTATATCACTGCATAGAGGGAGTGGTGTCAAATGTCTGCCAAAGCCTCTTCACTCTTTGAAAGTTTTTAGAATATTGTTTATAGATACTTATGGCATCGCGGGTTCCCACTTCAAGACTATTAACCAGTCAGAGATAGAGAACTATCTCTGCATACGTAATGTCATTTTGATAAAAGAATTTATATCCTAAGAAAAGAAAAAGAGAGATAGTAATGAGAGAGATCATAATAGTGGGAATATTGAATCCCCAATGTTCATAGATCATTTTTTTGCCATCATAATAACTCGTCTGTTCTACAAGTTCAGAAAACTTTTGGTTTTCCACATCTATTTTATCATTGAGCAATATTTCAAACTTTGACATTAAGACTTTCACTGTATGCCTTGATCTTTCATCAGAGACATCGTCTCTCTTCCATCTCCAATGATTGCCTTTCCTGGTTAACTGCATAACAATAAGCAGCGTTATAATAAGGAAGATATACAACAAAAATGGCGCATACCACTTCACATTAGATAACAAGTATGTCACAAATATGATTTGTATGATGGCGGATGTCCCATACCAGGTTGTGATAGCACTAAGTTCAACCAACTGATCAATTCCTTTATCGAGGATAGAGAGCATTTTCCCTGTTCACCTCATTTCGATAGTATTGTTGTCGAGCGAGATATACTTAGAAAAATACTTTTTAAACCGATACCCATATGATTTCCATGAGTATCTTTGTCATGAATTATTCATGAAGCCGTTGTATATCTGATACACGACAATAAAGATTGCAAAACCCGCTATCACGCGGAAAAACATTGCCTTATCTCAGATCTGCAAGTATCCTACAGCTTTCGCAAGCACCAATGTCGTGACAATACCATAAAAAGGCCATACGATGACCTGCGCGATACTTAAGAAAAAATGTTTCTTAAAGAACAACGCAGGCTCAAAAAGCCTTTTAGCATTTGCTCGGAAATTTCTTTCAAGGTCGTTGTTTGTTGTCATGCACAAGAGAAATGGAAAGCAAAAATATTCGACACCATCTTCATAAGCTCTCTATAACCTTATTCTATAATCTCTGTCTGCGACGTGCTCACACGGCCTCCCGTCGGACTCAATAAGACCGCTCTGACTTTGTCTCACTGTGCGAGATCTGCATCACTCTGGACGTAAGGACATGGGCAGACGTTACACTGCATCGCCGTCACTCACGCGATGACATCAGCCACATCGACAAACTCAGGACAACCGTCACTATCTTCGATGCCGTTGAAATTTTCAGGCGTTGTAGGACATGAATCCTGACTATCAATTATACCATCGCCATCCGCATCACCATCGACCTTTATCAGGTTTTCACATACGTCACCGATAAAGTTTCCGTTCAGATCTTTCTGGTCAGGATTCACCGTCAATGCACAGTTATCGAGTCACTCCCCTTTGCTGATGCGGGTAATGGTCGTTGCGATGATGGACTGATTAAGATCAGACGACGTATATGCACAATTTAAAGGCTGACGGATGATCAATCCTAGCATATTATTTTTACCGTCACCATCGATATCTATATCACACATATCAGGGATAGCATCTCTATCCATATCACACGCTCCCTTCACCGGAGTCGGTTGCAAACACAACGGCACACCGATGACCGTAATATGAGCTGACGGATTGAACCATGTTCCATCTTTCAGCTGCACGCGAGCGATGACGCGATAGATCGCAGGTACTATATATGTGTAGTCAAACCCATTGGTAATCGTGTTATCAAATGTAAGATGTTGTCCATCTCCCATATCAACAAGAATACGTGAGATGTCAGCCCGTTTCACACCATTGAGCACGAAACGATAGCGCACCGCTTCACCTGCATACATGACTAATTTTCACGGCAAGAGATCAACCCCTCTGTCTTCACTCACCTGTTCACTTATGACATTGATGTTAATAATATTTGTAAGAATAGTTCCGTCGAGAAGATAAATAGTTTGCGTGATAATTCGCGGTCCCGCTTTTGTGTATGCGTAGTTCATCGTCAGTAATGTATTAGTTTGGATCGTTCCATCACCGAAATCCCATCTTATAGAAATGATATCTTTCTTTTGTATACCTGCTGTCGTTGTCGTAAACAAGACCTGCTGTCAGACCGCCGGAGTCAGCGTAGAAGCCTGCAGATAACTACCTCTGTCACCGTTAAGTGAAACTGATCATTGTGCATAGGCCACGATCTGCTGGCCATCATACGCCTTCGCGATGACCGGATAGTTACCGCCGTTCTCATAAACGAACGACATCACCTGTGCATTCGCGCCATTCTTCGCCTGACCGTTACTCTCCCGTTCGATGCGTCACACCGGACGAGTCGTTACTGGCGTCACTGCGATCGTTGCAGGAACATTTGCCGTCAACGGATTCGGCAGGATCTGAAATCCAATCGCCGCCTGCACATCATTCACCACTACTATCGTCGTCGTCGCAACATAGGTTTTCTTTCCACCCAGCGCAGTCAACACTACCTGATATGTTCCCGGTCCCGGAAAGGTATGCGAAACTACCTTCCCCTCGCCATAACTTCCATCGCCAAAATCCCACGCGAAATCCTTGAGCAACCCCGTATAATTCGCCACCAACGCATACGAACTATTTCTGATCTTTCTTGTCACGATACTCAATCCATAATACAAACTCTCCTCACACGCATCACCGATTCCATTCTTATCTGAGTCTTCCTGATTTACATTCGCAACTACTAAACAATTATCAATACCTCCTGCTCACTTTCCATCTCAATTTCCATTATTTCAACTTCAATTATCTCCATTGCCGTTATTCCCGCTTCCATTATTACCTCCGCTCGCGCCACTACCATCATTTCCATTACCGTCGCCATTTCACAGATCACCACCGGTGAACTCTTTTCGTGACTTAGTGTTAATGTTGCCATTATCATCAATGATATCGGTCGGATTAGTTATCCCGTCATCATCAATATCCCGGTCACATACATCACCGATACCGTCACGATCTGTGTCTTTTTGTGAAGGGTTGTATGTTATGTAACAGTTATCTTCATAGTCTATGACGTCGTCATGATCCTGATCGTTCGTGATCGTACATGCCACTTTTTCTTTCACCTGAGCAAGAGAGGTAAGCACCGTTTGCCCATCTACATAGTCGTTCACGTTGATACTATTAGCCTCCTGTTCTGAAATAATACCCTCTAAAGCAAGAATGTTAAGCTCAGCGACTGGCCGGAACGCCTCCTTTGCTGTCTTTCGTTCGCTCATACCACACGCATTGAGGTTGAAAGTACAGTACTTCAGATAGATGTTGAACTCCCTTGCAGATTGCAGCGACTGCGCACGAGGAAACGTTTGTGCATTTTGACGAACCAGTGTTTGCTCACTAAGCGTGAAATATCTTCTCACAAGCTCCTGATGTTCTATGCTACGCATTCGTTTGTCGATATCTCCCCACTGCGCTTGATAGTGAGAGGCGATACGATCAGCAAGGATATTGATGATCACCTGGATGAAATCTGCAACGGTTGTGTTGTTACTACCGCAGAACTTTCCGCTGCAGAGTGGGCTTGTCTGCCTTGGATATCCAGCCATATATCACTTATCTGCGACATAAGCAACACAGTAGTAGTTATTATTTGAACTTAATGATGAACTATACGAGACGTCGTCAAAGTTTGCGGTTGGCGTCACACGAAAAAGATCCCATCGCGATGAGGTCAATTTTTCTACGAGATCGTTACCGGGTCTGTGACAGTCGTGACAGTCGATGAAATTCAAAAGCTCTGCGAGATCGTATCTCGAGACGACTGACGCCTTCGCGATATTAGCAGCATCGAGCTTCACACCTGTCAACGAAGCGACAAACTGATCGTAATCAGCAAAAGTGGCTCATCATAAAAACATACACAATGCGCCACAAACTACGATGAGTTTTTTGATCATTCCCAGGAAAAGAAGAGAAAGGAATTAAACAAGAAAGGATATGGTAGATGAATATTTTTTGAAGAAGATTATCTTAACTGGAAGAAAGGGCTTGCTGCACAATTTGTTTGACACTCGAAACCATTGAGCTTGTAACCGCCATTCTGTTTTACAACGTATGCATACCATGATTCCTCATAGTTCTTGCCATCCTGCTTCAGCGTATATGACTGGATATATTGTACTACCATAGCATTTGGATTTCTCTGTGCAAGTGGATGATCGATCACTGCATTTACTTCACTCACTTTGAGATCACCTATGATGTTGATCTTCCGATTTTGCAATCTATTCGCACCAAAGTATTGTACAAGTCCTGGAACTGTCCTGAAATTATTATCGTACAGTCCTGGTATCTGGTCGAACTGATCCTGATTGAAATAACTGAAGAACTGCTCTACCATCTTCTGTGCGTCGACAGGAAATGCTCCATACGAAGGAGACGTAGCAGTGTTTCATGATGCCGTTACGCCGGTATCGTTTACACCACCGGTAGCGGTTATACCGGTTGTTGATGTCGAAGAAGTCGACGCAGGATGATCCTTGTTAACCTGAATATAGATACCGATGATAACAAGTAATGTTCCTACCCCTAATACAATAAGAGACAAGAAATTATTTTTTCTTACGGCAGGATACTGTGCTGAAAGATCGTCTTCCCACAAATTTTCATAAGCGAGATCTTTTGCGGCAGGTTTACTTTTTTTTACGACCTGCTTAGATGGTACTGACGACCTTGTTTTTGAGGCTGGTCTTTTTTTTGCAGGAGCCGCACGGCGAGAGGTAGTTTTTTTCGCAGGAGCTTTTTTTGCGGGCATGAGGGGGAAACAAAAAATAAATGAGGAATACTAGCAGTTTTATAGCAAATTGATATAGTATTGCAAGCGCTTCACACAAAAATAGAGCTTACAAATGTACAAATCAAATCATAAATTTCTTATCATTTTTTTTCGCATAGTATATGAAAGTAGCAATTATATGATGATGAGCAGCGGGTATGATGGCCGCCGCGACGATAGCAGAAAACTCTTTACACGAGATAGATGTATTCGAGAAAAACAATATTCTTGGTGCAAAAGTTCTCATCTCATGAGGATGAAGATGTAATGTAACGACCGGATACATCAAGAAACAGGAACTGCAGAAAAAATATATCCGTTGATGGGATTTTTTACAGAACTCAATAAGTCAGTTTTGACCTCGCAAGATGCGACAGCGAGTGGAGTCGCACGGCGTGCCGTTAAAATGTGAAGATGATATGCGCGTGTTTCCACAAAGTGACGATGGGAAAGATATCGTGTGAGTATTTGAAAAAATATTTCGTGAAAAAAATGTAAAAGTGAGATTTAAAGAGTGAGTTGAAGAACTACAATATGATCAATGAGTTTTTATCCTCAGAACAAAACAGTGAGTAAGTATGTACGATGTGGTCGTTGTCACGACAGGCGGCAATGCGTACGCTCACACCGGTTCGTCGGGAGACGGTTATGAGCTCGTCAGACCGCTCGGTCACACCACCACTCCGCTGTGACCTTCGCTCAATAGTTTCTTAGTCAGCGAAGAATGGATCAAAACGCTATCGGGCATCAGTTTTTCAAATGCGCAGATCGGTTATGAGAAAGCAAAGGTAGTATGACCAATACTACTGACGCATTTCGGGACGTCAGGGCCTGCAGTGTTTGCATTTTCAGCGCATAGCTCATTTGAGCAGATCGATAAGGAACATCCGTTAGAGGTAAAGCTTGCGCCGTTCGCTGAGAGAAATAGCGAATGGTGGACGCGCTGGCTCAATGAGTTGGTAACAAACTCGCCGAAGAAACAGATCAACACCGTACTTGGATTTGAATTTCCTGATCGCTTCGCTGATGCGCTGCTCGGCGTTCTGCACATTACAGCTGAGAAAAAGATAGCAGACCTCACCCGCGAAGAAAAAACAGGTCTCTGCAAAACGCTCGGCGAGTGAATCACACTTCATCTGATCGCGCGCAGAGCTGGCGACGAGTTCGTGACAGCGGGCTGAATTAATACCGATGAGATCAATCCGGAAACCATGGAAAGTCGCATCTGTCCTCGCCTCTACTTCGCCGGCGAAGTGATCAATGTCGATGGCGTTACTGGCTGATATAATCTACAAGCGTGTCGATCAACCGGCTATGCGGCATGAGTCGCCATTGCAAATAAAAAGTAGATTTGTATGATGAATTTCTTGTTAAATGAATAAATGTGCTTTATATATTTGTAATCATACACAGGAGAAATGTGACCTCATCAACCATTAAGAAAGGATGCTTACAGCGTGCG
>JAGOPC010000030.1:0-1420 GCA_017992195.1 Patescibacteria group bacterium | reverse complement strand
AGCTTTGCCGTCCACGATCAACCAGTGATGCGTGAGCGTATTAAGAATGACGGCTGCGGGTGTTCAGGTCGCATTAAACAGTTCGGCCTCAGACCGATTCATATCAAGCACATTCTCAGCGGTTTCGTCTTCGATACATTCGCGCAGCTGTGTTGCATTGATATGAAGACGCATCGCATACTCATCAACTTTCATCTCTGTTGGTAAAACGCTTTGCAGAGAGTCTTCCACTGTCGTTGCAGCAGTAAGAATATAATTGTACATACCTATGTATGCATCCTGACCACCGAGTTCGCCAGCACAGACTATTGCTTTCGACTGATACGAAGCGTTATATCCGATATCTACTGGCTTCATCACATATTGTATCTGTGTTGGAAATGTCGTCAGCAGTGATGAGATAGCTCCTTCCTGAAAATGTGTCACACAATGACTACAACCAGGATCAACATACTCTGTCACGAAGATAGATGCATTTTGATTGCCCTCTGCGTAGCTATATATATGTGTCATAAGTTGTTGCGTAAGACCATATGATCCGGAATACATCATAAACGACTCATCCCCTTCTCCTGTAAACAACGTAACATCCGAATTCACAACGTCCTCTTCTTCACTCACGGTATCATCCACATATATTTCTTCTATTTTTTCAACAACCGGAACGGCATGTGCCGCACTAGTTCTCTGTCTCATAAGCGACTGATGGTAATATCCTATAGCAGTCAGCAATCCTCCCGCCTTTCTTATCCATGGATCACTAAGCAGTTTTGCTTCAATACTCTGCATATCGTCACTCTCTGTGATAAATGCTGATTCTAGCACTCTTGCCGTTACAAGAGCACCTAACTCCTCGCCCATGTCATATAAGAAAGCATACTTTTGTAATGAATCTTTATATCCATGTTGGATGAAAAAATTGTGAATATTATCCGTATACGCTATAAAGTTAGCCATAATATCCGTGTAGACGTCGCCCGTATTGGCGCAAGAGCCAGTAGAGATCATCATCGGCTGGTCGCCCTTTTTATAAGAGGTCACCTCTTCGACATCCTGTATCACATCTCCCGTCTCTTTGCTATCCACGAGCGAAAATGTCGTAACATTATCACTATTAGTGCTTGTAGGCATCAATATACAGCTCGCAGAGCTTACACCAGCAGAAAGCGCAAACGCTCAGATAACGACGATAAGAAGCTTTTTCATGTTTGTGGGAGAGAAAGGTAAACCTTGTTTAATAATATATTATATACATAAATCGCATTCTGTCAAATATCCTCTTATCATTTATACAGGACGTTTAGTATAGATCTTTCCTACCTTTATCATATACTCATGCAGTTATTAACTTCTTATCTTTTATCATGCCAATTGCTATTCAACGTTCACACGAAAGATGACATGCAAACCACGGTCGGCT
>JAGOPC010000007.1:29484-38786 GCA_017992195.1 Patescibacteria group bacterium | reverse complement strand
CTGCCATCGTAGTGCGTCCCTACGCCATTGAGTCTTTCGTTGAGCGCTTTCACCGCAGCCTGCGTCAAATAGTAGAGGTATCCCAATCTTGCTCTTTGTTCCGCAGAAGAAGAGGAGTTCTTGTACTGCGACCACATCGTCTGAAGCATCCCTTGCAACGAAGAAGCGAGCTTTGAGGTGCTGTTTTTATTCTGATCGAATCGTAAGGCGTGTACGATGCCTGTAAAATCCTTATTCCATGCCGCTTGCTGATAACTCGTTGGCGTACTCGTGAATCCCATCGTTGAGCTTTGTTCTTTCATGAATGCCTGTAGATAATCTCCAGTATCGATTACTCTTTTGATTGTCGCGATCCCGTCTGGCACCACACAGCCATTATTCGCATAGGCATACTGCCAGCCAGCTGTCGGTGAAATGGTACATGCTGCTGAAACGCCGAAAATTCCTACACATGCCGCTACTCCCGAAACTATATACTTTATCACTTTGCGAGACATCTTTCGCTGAAATACATATACTAAATGCCTGAAATCTATGGTTTTCTACTGGCAATGCAACGCTAAAACGATACTATTGACTCATGAAGCAAAAAGGATCAATCCTGGCTATAGACCGGGGAAAAAAATATATCGGATGTGCATACGCCCTTGAAGGATCAACGGTCGTTTTTCCCATCGGTTATTTACTGAATGACAAAGGATACGTAGACAATCTTCGCGATATCATCGCGCGCTATAGAGTGAAGCACATCGTCGTGGGTGCGCCAAATGACGAGCGAGCTAAGAAAGAGATCGGCAAGTTCACTGAAACTCTTTCTCAGTTGGTAGCAACTGGTGATGCCATAGAGCTCTTTGACGAAGATTACTCAAGCGTGGAGGCCTGAGCAACTATAGGAAACTTCCAGAAGAATGTTGCTGAAGACACGCTTGCTGCCATGATCATCCTCGAGCGTCGGATCGCGGCCCGCCCGCCAGAGGGTGTAGAGAGCCTATAGACAGTAATTATAAAAAGAAAAACTCCCCGATTAGTTAAGGGAGTTTTTTTAATTGTTTCTGTTTATATTATGGATTTGGTTTGGCGCTAGGTTCTGTGGTTGAAGGCGTTGCCGGTGTCGGCGTTGGTATCGGCGTTGGTGCTGGGGTGGTCGGTACTGTTGGTTGTTCTTCGCTTTTCTTTTGCATTCTTGCTTTGATAGCAAAGATGATCACAAGAATAACGAATCCGCCTCAGAGGATTCCTACGATCCAGAGAATGATAACGAGAACCGTTGAGAGTCCACCGCTCGAAGTTGCTGTTTCTGTTGCCGTTTGTGTGTCAGTTTCTGAAACACACGTTGTACCTTCGATAGCATAGTATTCGATGATCGCACATTTCTGTTGCTGGATCTGGGCGAGATCTGCTGCGTCTATCTCTTTCGCGTCAAACGCCTCCTGTGCGGTCAGCATGATCTTATCGAGGGTGTCTCTGATCACTCCTTTGTCGCCGTCAGAGGATTCAATAGAGATAAATAAGTTTTCCGTATCGAGTCTTCTTGTGCCAGGAAGGAGATAGAGGATTCCCTGTTTTGCATTTTGATATGAGCTTCCTCCAAGAGCTGACTGTCCGCTTTGGTTTGTGAGAGGAGTGATGATAGCAAGAATCTTTTCCTTGAGGTCAGCGCCTATGGCTTCAGGATTTGTTTCAAGAACATCGTGAATCTGTACGATGATAGACTGAGCAGCTACAGGATCGATCAGATTGTTTCTGAGGTTGAGCAGGAGCGTTCTAAGGAACGATGCGTTGTCTGGTACCTGATCGATGAGCATATTGATCTGACCGTAAGTAGCTTTAAGTTCCTCCGGTAATGTATTATCGAAGTCGAGGAATTGTATATTGATATCTGTCGTGAGGAGTCTTCCCTCTTTACTATAGTAGAGTCTTGCGATAGACGAGTCGAATTGCGGAATGTATTTGATCATTGTCTCCTGGCCGCATGCGATATCTCTGTCTTGGTCAGGTGTTCCGTCTTTATTACTGTCGAGAGCGATATCCTTATCGATGAAACAGTCTCCACTTCCTGCGTACTCTGCGTAGAAGAGAACAGTGTTATCAAGACCCTTTCCGACCTGTACGGTTGCTTTACCACCTGATGATGGAAGAGCGCCTGGGAGGGTAACAATAATCGCATCGGTCGTCGGCGCTGGTTGTGTCACGTCGATCACACCTCTTTGTCTTGAAGAGTTTCCGAACTTGTCGGCTACGTCATACTGGATAGCATATTTGCCTGCTTCTGGATAGGTAGCAACGAAGTAGCTTCTGTTTTCTATAAGAAGATTTATGTTTTCTTTACATGTTTTTAGATCGAGACAGAATGTCTTTGCGACGATATCACCAAGACTGATATCTCTGATGATGATCTTCTTGCCAAGTGTTGCGAAGAGGAATTGTGCTTTGGTTCCTTTCTCTACATTAAGTGTCAGACCTTTCGCTGTACCGCTGCGTTTTCTATAGGTCACCTTCACTCTTGGTGTGTAGATACCATCTTTCTCATAGACGTAGGTCACTTTTGTGTCTTTTGTTGAAAGATCATCGATACCATCCCCATCAAAGTCATATTTAATGATTCTATTTGCGATGAAATCATCGCTATTGGTTAACACGCTTGATTTTACCTCGAGCGTCACTGGTTCTCCGACCTTTGCTGTGGGTCTGTCAACGACGAGCGTTACTACCGGGATGTCTGGATTCTTGCTGTCCGGAGGGAACACAACGACAGGACCATTTCCTATGATCACTTCGCTTCTTACTCACTCGGTTGCATCATTATCAAACATCTCAACACCAAATCTATACTCTCCCGCGATTCTCGGAACTGAGAAGAACACGTACGGAGTGGCTGCCGGCGTTACTTTTACTTCAAGGATTCTTTCAGGGTCCTGTGTATTATAGTAGTACCACTTATATTTGCTGACACCACCATCAAGATCTCTCGGGTTGACCGCATCAACTCTTACGATGAGTGGATCAAAGTTTGATGTGAAGATATCCTGTTGTGCATTTTGTCCAAAGCCGATACCCTGCGTGTTTCCGTACTGAGGGAAAGAGAGTCTGAGGTTGTCTAATTCAGGAAGATTATTCTGTACATTGAACCAGATCTTTGTGCTCGAAGTTTTTCCTGCTTGTGTATCTTCTGCAGTAAAATCTACGACATGACAGCCAAGAGTGTCAAAGCTGTGTCTGAATTGCTGATTAGCAGTAACATTTTCGTTCACTGGTTTAAAGTAATATTTCAGATAGTTTCTTTCTCCGTTTACATTCACCGAGTCGCTTGCATCGATCGTGATATCTTCATATCTACTGACCTTATATGCAGGTACGTTGCCGGCGCCTGGCTGATCGCAGAACTGCTCGGGCATGACGATCGTTCCTTGTCTATCAAACACCTTGTAGCTTGGGATCGGAGCATTTCTCTCGCCGATAAACGCGAGTGTTTGTACTTCGTTTTCCTCTCCGTCAGGTGTAGTTACACGAAGCTTTACTCTGTAGGCTCCGGTTCTCTTATAGGTATGAGATGTCTTGTCTCACTGTACTATGTTTTTTGCCTGATCACCGAAATCCCACTCATAACTTGCGAGCGTCTTGTTTGACTTCACGAGGAAGTTTGTCGTATTTCCGAGTGTGGTAGCGATCGGCGTAACGAATACGTATGGTCTGAGTGACGAGATTATATTTACCTGCTTTTGAATGCTTTCTATCTTACCATACTTGTCTTTGACGGTCAAGTTAACATTGTATGTTCATCTTTCGTTGAACGAGACAAGAACTCTTTTTCCGTCGTTGTACGAGTTCTCGATATGCGCATTTTCTCCGTTAGAGAATGACCACTCGTAGGTGAGCGCATCATTGCCATTGGTTGCATCGAAGTCGCTTGTTGGAGATGCGTCGAAGATGTATTCAGAAGGATTCTTTCGTTGTTGTGTTGCGAGCATCGTGAATTGCGGTACCGGTGAGGTCGAATCCACGAAAACCTTTGCCATGTCCTGATTTTCCTGTCACTGTTCGTCGGTTACTCTGAGTGCAACAGTATAGTTGCCGGGCGCAGGAAATTGTTTTTGAATAGTTTTTTGGTTTTGAATAGAGTCGAGAATATTTCCATCCTGGTCGTAGATGGTTCGTGAAAATGTTTTAAGATTCGAAATAACTGAATATGAAGTGCTTGCATCGAATGTGTACTTCGTCGATGTGTTGCCGCCATTTGCCGGAGACTGCTTGACTGTTGCGACGGGATCAGAAATCACAAGCTGATATTCTTTGCTGACTGTGTTGCCTTCATTGTCTCTGACGTTAAGTGTTACTTTATAGAGCCCGTTGTTGTTGAGTTGAGCCATGTAGACGCTTGGAGGTGTATTTGCTGAAGTTTGCTGAGAGAATTTGTTGTCGCCCTCGATCGTCCACTGATGTCGGAGAATTTGTCTTCCACCAAGTGGAGTGGTAGCAGAGCCATCGATTCTGATGCCTCTTTGCGCTTCCTGTGTTCCGATCTTTGTAGGAATCTGGTCGTTCATTCTTTTCCCGTTAGCAAAGATGACGATGTTGGCCGCTTGTGGAGCAACGTTCACGTCGATGACTTGTTCTCCGTCAAAGACTCCTTGTTCCTCATTGTTAACGCTTCTAACGGTGAGACGAACTTTGTAGTTACCCTCTTTTGTGAAAGTGTATTTAACAACGCTGCCTTTGCCGATCACCTTTTCAGTGCCGTCAACATCTCTGTAGTACCGAAAGAAGTTATTCGCAGGGATCGTAGTGTTTGAAGGATCCTGACTTGATCTTGCGTCGAATGTTACGGTGATCGGTGCAGAGTTAGAGGTCTTGTCGTAGAGTGCTTGCGCTTTAGTTTCAACCGTGTACGTGGTATTAATCTCTTTGATGATAGACTGAAGCGGATCGTAGCAGTTATTGCTGAAAAGAGAAAAGTTATTGTAATCAAACCCGCGAGAGAGTGTTTGAGAGGTGATCGCACACTGTTCGTAGACGGTTTTGAATTCAGGTTTTTTGGGAAAGTATGTGAATACATACGCAAAATCTTTTGCGAGTTTTCAGAAAATAGCGCTGTCGATGTTACTACCTACTTGCTTTGCAGCCTGTATCTTCACGAGGAGATCCAGGATCTCATTCCACTGCGTGGAGATTTTGTAGTTAGGTCTGTAATCTGTCGGGATAGCAGCCTCAACGACACTTGCAGGCGAGAATGCCTGAGCGAACACCATGACGATCAGTCAAAGTGAGAGGAGCTGTTTTAGCCTGTATTTCATACGGGGGCTTGTTGAAAAAACTAAATTTATACTATTATAGTAGATATAGGACGAAACAACAAAAACCAAGCGTGTTTTTGCCACTCTTTACCACAAAATAAAAAACTGTCAACGATTGTGACAGTTTTTTACCGGACTATTGAAGAAAATGATATTATTTAGCACCTCTGAACTTATAGACAACATAGATGAGCATCATGAGAAATGTACTCATAAGAATGATGTTAAGACCAGGACCTGTTTGTGGTTTTCCTTTGTCTGTGGGTGTAGTGATCATGTCAACCTTCGTGTTGAGCACTCTCTCTGAACCAATGATATTTCCATTAGCGTCGATACTATTGATCTTTACGTTATATGAACCGGCCTTGCTGACCACGAATGAGAAGCTTTCGTCTGTCGCTTTTGCGCTTCCGAGGGTCTTGTAGTCTGCGTCGTTGATGTTCTTCAGAGAAAATTGATACTTGCTTACTTCGTCGGTAGCATTCCACTTGAGAGTTACAGAACTTCAAGACACGACGTAGGTAAAACTTGTTACTGCTTCGGTAGGAGCTCCGAGTGTAGCGCCTGTGTCTTCAGCAGTTGCTTCGACAGGAGTGTCACCAAGAGTAGTAAATGAACCCTCTGTTGAGAAATCACCAGAGATGCCGTCTTTATTTGTTGGCTTTATGATGAAGTAGTAGAGAGTTCCTGCTTTAAGTGTGTCAAGTTTGAGCTCCATCATGCCGCTCATAACACTAGCCGCGTCAACAGTGATCTTTTCTTCGAAAAGGTCCTGCGGTTGTGCAACACTAATGCTTTTTCCAAGGCTGTAAACGACAGAATATTGTAATATATCTTCGCCATTTGCCTGTACGAGTGGTGCCATAATGATGGTTCCAGTGCTTGTTGTTCCAGTAGTAGCGATAACATCTGATGGAGTGAATCCCCATGAGGTAGTGCTACCAAAAATAGAGTCTATAGAAGAGTCATCAGCCGCTATTGCAACGGTAGTGACGATCGCAAGCGAGGCGGTTGCCGCGAGGGTAACCCCCAGAGCTTTTTTCAACCATGTTTGCATGGTAGGAATTTCAATAAAGAATATAAAAGACGTTATACACCTCCGTTTGATAAGTATACTAGAGCAAAAATCAAGTGCCATTGTGTAAAGATTGTCTAATGTCTGATGAAAAATTGTCGATAGTGGCGAGATATGGCAGACCGCACCTTGTATTTCCCTCTTTCGAATAAAAGAGAGAAACCGATTTACAAAACGTGTAATTGATGTGTGATACACGTCGAGCCGTTGCAATCAAAAAGCAATTCGATACGATAGATCTATCTACTTTTGATTTTAATTTTTCATTCACACTGTTCGAAATGGACGTAGCGCATCACAAGTGAAACATGGACAAGGTGCTTCAGCACTTACAACACGAATTTAGTACACTGCAGATCGGAAGAGCATCAACATGACTCGTTGAAAACATTGACGTCTTTATCCCGGCATATGGTATGACACAAAAACTTCCACAACTCGGAAATGTGTCACTGATGGATAGCCAGACCATAAGAATTGAGGCTCGGGACAAAAGCACATATTCATCTATCGAAAAAGCAATATACGATGCAAACATAGGTCTGACGCCGCAAAATCAAGGCGAGTATATCATGATCAAGATCCCGCCGCTCACTACTGAAAGAAGAAAAGAGCTGACAAAACTTGTCGCTAAAATGGGTGAAGATGTGAAGGTGAGAATCAGAAATGTTCGTCACGAAATGATTGATGAAATTAAGAAAGAGTTCGCTGAGAAAACCATCTCGGAAGATCAGAAAAAAGCGTTCGAAGGAGAGGCTGATGATATGGCAAAAGAGTTCAGCGCAAGAATAGACCAGGCGGTGAAGACAAAATCGGACGACATTATGACAGTTTAGTCGATTAACACCCTCCATCACAACTCTAAAAATCATTCATTCAACATAAAAAATTTACAGACACGTTCTGCCTCGGTAGAGCGTTTTTGTTATTTGCTTTTTTGCGCTAAACGACTACAATAATAGGGAGTTTATTTTTAAGTGTTTTCTATGGCAGATAAGCGTCCACCGGAAGAGCAAAATGAGCAGGAAAAAAACGCGAAAAAAAAGGAGACAGAAAGTCACTCTGCGTTGCTGAAAAAATGAATAGCGGAACGCGTGACAAAATTTCTGTCTACGAGCGAGTGAAAAGATGCGATGAATCGCGGAAAAGATTTTTTCGTCCAAAAATTTCTGAAGTCGCGAGAGAGCTCTGATGCGGATGCTGTAGAGGCCTATAAGGTGTTAATCGGAAAGAAGCCTGACGACGACCTAAACATCAAAGATCTGGCAGATGTTCAAATTAACTATGAAGATACCTTTGAAAGGTATATAGCCGGAGCTGAAAAATCACAGTTTACAGAGCTTCAGGAAAAAGCAGTGACGCATACCTTTCTCGATAAGATGGGAAAGGAGATCGCGGGCGCGCATTTTGCTGCTCCTCAGCGTGACGCTTGGAAGCAGTATGTAGCTAGCAAAAAATGAGCTATCACCAACAGAGAGGATCTCCAGCGCGCATTGAAAGAGTTCTTTCTCAAGGCCGGAACGATCCTGACCGCCGACCAGAAAAAACGTCTGAACAAAGTCTCTATAGAGTTTCGTGATGTGGCGGACCACATGACAGTGGAGGCAGGATTTCCTCAGGAGCTGGCAGATAATCTCAATAAAAAACAAATCATCGTGGCGAATACCGACGCGGAAGATATGGTGAAGCGTTTTCTTCGTACCTACGCGGAGAGTGAGGTTGCTCCTGCATTTCAACGCTACCAGGAAAAGAAACAAGAAATAACGTCGATCTACAAGGTTCCGGGATTTCAACGTGTGCTTGAATGATATGACCTTTCGGTAGATAATTTAAAGAAAGAAGATAAAAAATTTGGTGAGATATATGATGATGAAAGCGTTTCAGCTGATAAGAAATTTGAGGCGCAACAGAAAGCGATGATCTCGCTCATCGGACGCAAGGATAAGCAGCTCTCAGATTTAGTGGAAAATCTTTTTGCGAATCAGTTCAATCTCGCGCGCTTGTCGAAAGAGAATCAGCAGGCTTATGTGACGCGCTTTCAGGAGATGTGGTCGAACAGCAAAGAGATGAAGACGTTTGATGATCTGTTTGCGAAGATGGGAACGGATGTGTCGGATCGCAAGGATCTTATGAAGCAGATATTTGATCTCTCGAAGAATGAGTTGCAGATGAAGGGCAAGGATGGAAAGATCTATACGATCCCGCTGCAGAAGAAAGTTATTGATCGCAGTTGGTCGGGAGAGAGTATGTCGGAGACGCTGGCGCATGAACTGCCTATCGCATTTTTGTTAACGCCAGGCAAAGGAATCGATGAAGAGTATGTGCAGAAGCTGACGAAAGTGGCGGAAAAGAATTTCACACTGAAAGATGCGAACGGAAAAGAGATAGATGTTTATCCGGGACATCTCGTAGAAATCGCCACAGCTGATGGGAAGAAACAGGTAGGATATATCTATAAAGATCCCGACGGCAATGTGATGCTCAGTGCCGAGCCGTGAAGTGCGAAGCGTGTGACAGTTGACGCTGAGAAGATGAAGACAGCTACGGCTCGCGTTGTTGAACCGACGTACGTATTAAAAACGGAAGATGTTCCTGTGCTGCTTTCAAATATGGCTCTTCTCAGAGAAGTGGCTGCTCGTCCCGAGGAAAAGAACCGTGAGGTGATACAGGAAAAAACGAATGAGATCGTTGAGGAGACGGTAAAGGATAAATTTGATGGGGAGAAAGTTATTCAAGCCCCTACAGATAGTGAGATCATTGATCTCGAATGAGAAAGTCAGGAGGTGATAGATGAGATGGACGAGAAGCGCAAGAAAGAACTGAAAGCGCTTATTGAAAAACGTGGACGCGAGACAACTGCTCGTATAGCTAAGATAGAAAAGAGCCTGAAAGATCAGGACTCGCTTATCCAGTCGCTGAATAATGAGCTAAAAGTT
>JAGOPC010000007.1:12530-29384 GCA_017992195.1 Patescibacteria group bacterium | reverse complement strand
GAAGTAGAAAGTAACGAATCATTTTTGCATGCATGGTGAGAGTTCAACGGCGACAAAACCCTTAGCGAGCCTATCGCGGGTAAGAGTTGTCTCATGATTCTTTTGCCCGATGCGAGTTCTGCTGTAGGAGGCGGCTGAGGCGTGCGGGTGAGACTTGATGTTACTGGTTATAATAGTGACACGAACTCAATGAATGTGACATGGCACGGAACCGAAGGAAAGCTTATCAATACAGGAGGTTCGTCTCTTGAAGGAAGGAAATCTACTATTCATGGTGCCGCAGGACTGAAAGAGTTGAAACATGCGGTGAGCAAAGTCTATAAGTTTAAAAAATATTCAACCATCTCTCAATGGGGAATCGACCTTAAGGGAGGTGTTTCTGCATCCGATGATGACAGCCCAGCTGATAAAAATTTTCACTTCGATAAAAAATACGAAGGACGGCGAAAGCATCTGAAGGATGACATAGATTTTTCAAGTATGATCCACCAGCAAACAAAAAAGCCTATTAAATATTTCGGTAAAAAGGTTGGCGATGAGAGAGTTTGGTATGAAGTAGATCAGCGCGGGGGAAGCGTCAAATTGAAAGAAATACAACAGAAAGACAAAGAAGATAAAAACAACAGAGATCTAGAGACGACCTATGAAAGGGAGATGCCTATCAATGATTTCATGATGTTCGCTATGGAGAAGGATCTCAGAGGATACACGCAGGAAGATGTAGATGACGCGAACGGAGGAAATGAGTATCCGCAGAACAAGGATATGAAATATATTTTTGACACCGTAGAACCTATCTCTCAGCCAAAGGCAGCATTTGGTACCGGTCTGTTTGGTCTAACTTGGGGTAATATACAGGGCCTTAAAGGATCTTTTGATCTTGTCACCAAGTGAATGAAAACCTTTTTTGATGAGAAAGCGAAGAAGTGAAAAGAGACTGTTGAAAATGCGATGCTTAGCTCTGCTCGGTTTAAGAAACTTGAGAAACTGCCTATTGTCGGAGACGCATTTGATGATATTAGATGAGGTATCGAGAGTAAAAACGATACTGAAAAGAAGAAAAAGATTAATGAATATAAAGATGAGGTAGAGACCAAGAAGGATTCGAGTTCGAACGGAGGAAGTAATTTTGTTAAAGCTGGATTGGAGAACGATGCGCTCACACGAAAGAATCGTAAAAAGGCAGCAGGATACTATCTCTATGCGCTTGAAAAGGGTGGAAACCCATACTTTAGAAGTCTGAAGGAATTTGCGGGTACGGGATGGCGGGTGCGTAAAATCCTTGGGGCAGCTCATCAGGATAAATATCTTGCCTATATTAAAAATGTGGAGAGCGAACTGAAGAAAAATCCTGGCAGTAAAGAGCTGAACAATGATTTGTCGATGGGCGAACTCGGATATATGCAGAAGATATGGGGCGAGGGGGATAAGACTGGAGTACAAGCGGATCTGAAGGCGGTGTTTGGTAATCGGTTCTTTACCGGCGGACTCGGTCAGGCGCAATACGGAATGTGGTATCAGCAGAGCAAAATAGACGAGACAGTGAAAAACGAAGGAGCAAAGCCGTTCCATCAACTCTTTAAGGACTCGTGGACGGGCTGGTACGAAGGTTTCAGAGTGAATGATGTGCTCTGAGTGTTGAAACTTCTTTCTGAAAAAGTAGGAACAAACGAAGACTACTATTATAAATGGGTGGGTTCGATGATGATGCCGCTCATGAATGGTCAGTACAGAACAGATATGAGTCCGTCATATAAAGCCATTTTCCAGCAGCTAGCGAAAAAGAATGCATTGCCGTTTGCGGGCTATATCACCGAAGGAAACGGAACAGAGAAGATGGAAGAGCTTCTTGATATCTTTTCGGATGGCTCATTAAGTGAGGCGATGAAAGGAAAAACGTCTACCATCGATCGTACGAAGGCTTTCAAGGCCTGGTGGGAGAATCCTAGCGGTCAGGCTCGTAAGGCGCTTGATAAGCTACAAAACCCTAAGGAGCTCTTTGCTATGAAAAAGAAGCTCGAGGGTGAAACGAAAGATCAGACCAAACTTAATCAGTTCAATACCCTGAGCGATTACATTAATAAAAAATATAATGATGACGATCGCAGTGGCGTCAATGAACAAATTGATGGTGAGTCGATCATCTACCAGAAAAATATCTTCTCTGCGCCAAGTGGATTTGTGAAAGATCAGATGCTTAGTTTCAGTAATGGTCAGTTTAAAGGGAAAGCTGAAAAGAGCGGTCCGGAATTATGGAATGCGCTGAAAGCAAAAATTAATGAGATAAGCGCGATCCCTGAGGACGAGATGTCTCCAGATTTCTTTGAGTTCGTTCTGAAGAGATACTTCGCGATGTTTAGTACGAAATATACTGGTACACAAAAGAAAAACTTTGTCGCCGCATTGAGACATCCCCAGGTCCCTGAGGCATTTAGATTTAACGTGAGATGAATTTTTGATAAGGGTTTTTGAGGAGAAAGTATGCCAAGTGAGGCGCAGGATACATTGATAGTGTTTGAAAAGCTCTTTGAGAAATATGCGAAGGCGGGAATTATCAAGAGAAACCCAGCTCTGCTTGAGGACGTGTTTGATGATCGTAGGATGGTTGACTATTATCTTAATGCGAAAGAAGAAGAAGTGATGACAGCTGCTAACAACTATAAGCAGGAACAAGCTATGATAAAAAAACAGATAGCTGCTGGCCGTTTTACTAGCAACGATATGGATGATAATGATCCATTTTCATTCCTGAGGGCGGCATAGGTGATTCCTGTCACAAACCACCCCCTCATTCGTATACCCGATTGTAAGAAAGATATAATAATGTAGTGACAACAACGGAAAAGGTAGAAGAATAAGCCATTTACGCCGTGTTTTTGTGTATTTATCAGATGGAGCTTCGCGATTATTTTACCTCTCAGAAAAGTGTACGTTTAGATCCAGTCCACAAGGTGGAACTGTATGAGACTATCACACAAAGGACTCACGCTCATGTGAGTATTTTCGCGAGAATGAGTTTTTATACGAAACTTGCCCTCTACACATTTGTCGGGATGGTCTTTCTGGCATCGCTCTACATACCGTACTTTTCGTCGCATTTTCGCAACACAGACGGAATCTTGACTACTAACCATGGCGGAGCTACCGTACAGGCCGACTACATAGCGCAGATCATTGAGACAAAGTGAGATATCTCTATTTATAACAACGGAAAGAAGGTCGAAAGCACGCTTTTCCGCGCTGGCGACAGATTGGTGCTTCCTGCCGGAGCAGAGATCGTCTTTCACGTGACTACTATCGCACAGGCAAAGGTGATCGGACCGGCCGAATTTACTATCGAAAAGAGCGAGCAGGGATATACGATACAACTCGTTAACGGACAATACGCAGAGATACAATCATTAAAAGGCGCTGATACTAATGCTCCTACACAGGAGTCGGTGGGACTTCGCTCATCACGCGTTTCTATTACTCCAAAAAATTCATCTAAAGTGCATTTCACCTATAAGGAAGAAGGACAAAAGGCGACTATTGATAACGATGGAGACGGCGCTTTGGTGGTAACTAAAACTGATGACACTGATAATCATGAAGTGCTTGCTGAGCATAGTAGCGCAGAACTTGGAAGTGGTGCAAGCGTGCTTGATTCGATAACTACAGGTAGCAGACTTACTCCATCACAGGTCGTTCAGGCGCTCAAGAGTCCTCAACAGAAGGAGACTAAAAAGATGGTTTCGGGAGAGCAGCATGAGACGATCAAAGCGATACTCGCATCTGAGTTCTTAGCTAATGATCTGCAAAATGTGACCGCTGCGTACCTTAAGGGCCGCGCTCGTGACTATGAGATCGCATTCGTTAACTTGTACAATAAGGTCAATCAGATATATACGGTTATGGAGTTGCCTGTTCCGCAGGAGGTTATTGATGGGCGCGGAACGATCTCTCTTCGTATTCTTATTAAGATGACAGAAAATCTTCTCTACGAGATGGACGCTAACTACTATGTAGCACAGTCACACCAGGCGAGACTCAAGAAAGTGCTTGGATGGCTCTATGCTCTTCGTGAACAGGCGTTTGGAAGCCAGCAGGATAGCACATTGTCTGATACGGGACTTGTTGGAACTCTTGATCTGAGCGACTATAAGGAGTTACTTGGAAACTAATTTTGCGATAAAGAGCGATAACTAAATATGAGAAGTCGTCACACTAAAAAAAGATGCTATGGCATCTTTTTTTGATACGTCAACTATCTTGCATATAATTAACTAAAGTGTGTACCTACAGCTCGATTTCGTCCACCGCAGCGGGGGCTTTTTTGACAAAAGGGAAAGGGGGAAATACAATTAGATTATAGCAATTTAGCACCCCTAAAACACAAAGCAAAATATGCACTATGTAACCTTGGAACAGATCGACCACTACCTTGTAAAAAAGGCCCACCATAAAAAGCGTTTTTTCATATGGAACGCTGCAAAAGAGGTCTTTCAGTTTGGTGTCGTTTTCCTCACCGTCTTTCTGATGAGTACTATCCTCGTAAATGCAAATCTGTTCTATCATACCCTGAAAAACGTTTTCGCTACTGCGAGAGCGGATGATGTAACTATTGCGCTCCACACATTGAGCGCGCAGAGTGATGCGAGTACGGCGAGCGATGATCAGTCTCATTTTCTTGAGCAACAGGTTGCTGCATCGATAGAGTCGAGTGCTGTACTTCCTGATCATACGGAGACAATGAGTTACTATCTATCTGCTAAAATGAAAAGTCACGCTTTCTCGTTCAACACGCTGCCGCCGCAGAACAGACTTATCATCCCGGCGATCGGTGTTGATGCGCCTATCGTGGATGTGACCGCCGCAACAGAAAAACAGCTGAAGCTCGGTGATTTTGATCAGGAACTGTATAGCGGCGTCGTAAAATATCCGTCAACGCCAGAGCCGGGCATCACAGGTAACGCGCTGATCTTCTGACATTCGAGTTACTACTGGCGAAAGAGCAACCCATATGCGGAAATCTTCGCGAAATTGCCGGCGCTTAAGGAGGGCGACCTTATCCAGGCATTACGACATGGTCAACTGTTTGACTTCGAAATCGTGGCGAAGGAGATCGTGCATCCGGGTAAAGTAGATGAGACCTATCTGAAATACAACGATGGAAGTTACATCACGCTTATGGGCTGTTATCCGATCGGATCAGATGCGAAAAGAATATTGATAGTAGCGAAGAAAAAATCTCTTAGTCCGGCAGCCATCTCTAAAATAGTAGATAATAAGCAGGACGTTGGGAAGAAAAAATAATAATGAAAAAATTTAAAAAATTTATTTACAAGATTGATATACGGTAAAAAATGAAAAAGATAGGAGTGATATTGAGTTTGATAGTCATGTGTAGCGGAGTGGTGCTTCAGCCTTTGCATGCGGATGAAAACGATCTGCAGCAGCGTATTGAGGATGCGCTTTTGCGTTATGAAAAAGTGAGAGGAACTATGGAATATATGGACGACAGCGATATGTCGGGCTTTGATACAAAGCAGGCGGTACAGACGGTGAATGCGTTGGGTACAGATATTTCAGGGGTTATTTCTGAGATCGAAGCGATTCAGAAGACGAAAAAAGATAATGATGAGAACTATCAGGCGATGCTTGCGCAGGTGAAGTCGGTGATCATCGATATCAATGAGACTAAGAGGGTGGTTTCTGATGCGGTGATGAAGATGAATGTGTACAATCAGCAGATAGCAAAGAGCACGAAGAGTCTTCAGGAGACAAGAAGATATATTCTGGCGTCGAAGCAGACACTGGGACGCCTCATCGAGCTCGTCTATCTCGTACAGAATGATTTTTACGGTGCCGGACAGGATCGCATAGACGATATTAAGTTGCTTCTGAAATCAGATAACATTAGCGACACCCTCTCTGCCAACGACATAGTAAACACATTAGTTGATCAGCTGAATGAGCTGGTGGAAGAGCTTACGGCGCGTCAGATACAGTATACTGAAGAGTATGAGAGGGCGACGGCGTTGAGAACAGCTTATAAGAAGCTCGTATTGGGTTATGAAAATAAAGTCCAGACGCTGCAGGAACAGAAGGCGTATCTGATGGACTTTCTGAAACTGTATAAGTCACATAAGGCTGCGCTGGGGAAGCAGATGATTAATCTGTTTGAAACAAGGGCGCAGCTCAAGGCAAAGATCACTGCGGTGGTCCGCGCAGTGAGTGATCACAAAATGAGTCAGGCATTTCTCAGTTCGTCGGGCTATCAGGAGTTCCTTGATCTGAAAGATGTAAGAGAGCAGAGGAAAAACTTTTTCCTATGGCCGGTATTACCGATCACGGGCATAGAGAACTATAATTCAGGATTGAAAATAGTAGCTCATCAATATCAGGAAGTATATGCGCCCGCGAATGGTATTGTCTATAAGGCGGTTGATCAGGACGGGATAGGCATCAATTGGTTGATGTTAGTGCATAACGATGGTTATGTGACGATCTTTACGAGTATGAATAGCGTTCTTGTAAAGGAGGGTGATGTAGTGAAACGTGGGCAGATCATCGGACTTGTGGGTGGTCAGCAGGGAACGAGAGGAGCTGGCTTCCAGTCGAGCGGCGAAGCGCTGTATATGCAGATTTACCAGTATGGAGAGATGATCGAGCCATTGGAGCAGTTTGACCTCAGCGCTGTTAGTAATGTGAACATTCTGCCAGAGAACTATCAGGTAAAATATCAGGTGGATCTCCGCCAGCGTGATGCCGCGATCAGAATGTCGGATGTGCCATTTATCGATGGAAAGGCGCAACGCGATAAGACGATCAACTTCTTGAAAAAATATGCAGCTGGCCCATATGCGCATATCCAGCTCCGGGAGGCGGCCGCGAAAGATACATCTGTCGATGTGGATCTCGGTATCTGTATTGGCCTTGCAGAGACAAGCCTTGGAAGGTACTTCGCCTCGCAACATAATATCGGTAACGTTGGTAACAACGACCGTGGCGACAGAGTCGATGAAGACTCTCCGCTAGCCGGCGCAAGGGCGATCTATCTGACGCTCAATAACAGCTATCTCGGCGGTTACCACACCATCTACGAACTCTCAGGATTTGGTAACAAAGACGGTGCAATTTACGCTTCTTCACCATATAACCGGCAGAAGAATGTGAGTAGATGCTTGTCTGCTATCAAATGATATATCGTGCCAGAGGATTATCCATTTAGAACGTTTAAAGAGAACAAGTAAACTAATTAACTAATCCAAAACTCAAAATTTATTCATTCAATATTTACAAGGACGACTCGAAAGAGTCGTTTTCTCTTGTATTATTTTTTTTTGAGAATATAAGTGAATGAGTTTTTGTTTCATAAACCTAATTACTATGCAGCCATTTGATGGAAATATAGAACAGCTAACATTAGATAATACTTTTTTTAGAAAGGTGATCTATACCGGACCACACTCGCAGCTTGTCGTGATGTCGCTCAAACCGACGGAAGAGATCGGGCTAGAGACCCATTCGGAGAATGATCAGTTCATAAGAGTCGAAAAAGGTTTTGGAAAGGCAATCATCGGAGGAGACGAATATTCTCTTGAAGATGGCGTTGCCGTCGTTGTGCCTGCCGGGACGGAGCACAATATTATTAACACGTCAGATAGCGCTCCGATGCAGCTCTATACGATCTACTCGCCAGCTCATCACGCTGATGGAACGATCCACGAGACAAAGGAGGAAGCGATGAAAGCGGAAGCGCAGGAATAAAAAAAAGCCCCGTGATAATGAGCATTATTTCCATAAGCATATCATTTTTTTGTACGGTGAATATTTGATTTTGACCGCACAATAATATCCTTATCATTGATAGATGTCAACACTAGAAATTACAGGCTTTCTAACAGTGCGGCGAGCACTTTCTCATATTTCTCTGTTCCTTCTCCTTTTCCGTGTTTCTTGTAGTGCTTTTCTAATTTTCCGCTCTCATAAAGCTCCAAGATCATCGGATGGATGTAATATTTTTTACACACTGTGCGGGTGTTGCCAAGTTCTTTAGCAACCGCATCGATGATATGAACAAGAGGAAGTTTTTCGTCGGTCGTTCACTGAGCATGTATTATTAAGAGGGCATAGACGCTGCCGTGTCGTGTTCTAAAATCTTTGGCGGTGAACTCGTCACCAGCGATATCTTTGATGTAGTTGTTCACATCATCAGAGGTGATAGTTTTGACGTCGCCATCAATTGTCAGGTATTCAAAAAGTTCCTGTCATGGAAGGTGCTCGCATTGCTGGATAATACGTGCGAGCTTTCTACTCTTGAGTGAGATGTTTTGTTTTACTCATTTCTTGCCAATAAAGTGAAACTCTATGAGCTCGCCATGGATCTCGGTGTGTCTACGACGAAGGGTTGTCAAACCGAAGTGTCCATACAGCTCTTCATATACTTCATTTCAGACACGTATGCCTGTCTTGTCCATAATGGTGATCGCCGCAGCCAATACTTTTTTCTGATCAAGCTTCTTATCGTCGAGATGTGTCTTCACTTTTTTGCGCACTTCCGGAAGAACTTTGCCAAAATCTTTCATACGATGAAACTTCGTTTCGCTTCTTGCGGCGATTCGCTTCGGATGGTAACGATACTGCTTGCGTCATCTGCTGTCAATTCCTGTCGCCTGCATGTGTCCATTTGCGAGAGGCGAGATCCGAACCGACTTCCAGGCGGGTGGCAATGTTAGACTATTGCAGCGCTCGACAACCTTCTTGTCGGTAATCTTCTTTCACTTTGTGTCGAAGTATGTCCAATGTTTGCCCAAAAGTTTTCTGGTGATACCAGGTTTATTGTCTGACACATATTGCAGACGGTTTTCTTTCAAAAGTTCGCTGACGAGTTTCTTGTCCATCTCTCTTATTAAAAATAAATCTTCATCTAATGTTCTTATTTTTTATACAAATACAATATTTTTCTTCATTTCTTGTTATGAATAATCTCGTACGGCGTGTGTTTTACGAAACTGAACGTATTACAAATGATGATCGTTCCGGTGTCGACTTCTCTGAATATCCGATCTTCAAGATCAGCGACAAATTCGGGGTAGAGGAAAAGATAGATGTAGTCGAAGCCTTTGAGATTTGCTTTGCGGAGGTTATCTTGCATAAGTGTTATATTTAGAAGGCCGTGGAATCTATTGAGGAACCTTCCGAGGCGAATGGCTCGCCCATTGAGGTCGTAGCCTACAGCTTTTGCGCAGCTGAATCTTTTGACGAAGAGCCTCAACATCGTTGCGTCGCCACAGCCAAGATCAAGTATAGATGAACCTTTTTTGAGATGAATGTTGTCGAGGATGAGTTTTCTGTGTTTGAAATAGGTGTTGATGTAGGGCGGGAGTCATTTTCTTTGTGTAAGAAAAGAGTGCCGGAGGTAAGAGCCCAGGATGTAGATAAGGATGCAGAGCGGGATGATGGCGAGGATACGGAGGGTTGTGAGCATGGTCATGGGCAGTATAATTCAATGATAGTTAGTAGTACCATAAGGAAGCGGCACGATTTTGCTATGAGTTTTAATTGCAATTTAAAATTAAAAATACAGTAGATTTCTCTACGTATATGCAGCAATAATTACTATGCTCGAAATGCTTATGCGAACAATTGTTCTGTAAGATCTTTTACTTTTTTGTCTGTTTGCTTTTGATGAGTTTTCTCTTCAAGTTGTCTTTTCAAGATGAGCATCGCGTCAAGTACTTTCATTTCATTGTCGTTTTCAAATTTACTACTAACTCACCTTGCACCGATGTCCTCAACGAGAACCGCAATTCATCAGTTGAGCTTATCTAAGAGCTCTGTAGATGTAGAATACCCTTTCATCAGAGCTATCATACCATTTTGATCGCCTTTTGAAGTTATTCAGAGGTATTTATTAATGATGATTTGTTTTAAGGCTATCTCGGGGGTGGCGCTTTTTAATCAGAATTGCTTCTCTCCCATTTCAATAAACATTCTTTGTGTTTGTTCTTTCGTTGGCATGCTGCTATCTAAAATTTCATTTGTATCGTCTCTGTCTACTCATAAAGCGTTCGTCATTAATCTCATTACTCAAATATAGCTTTTTCATGTTTCCGCATCTGCTATTGCGTTTTTTATAGTGATATAATCTTCTTCGGCGGTATTATTAACCTTAGGCAATTCGTTGGTATTATTTTTGTCTGCAAGAACTCCCTTGATGACCATCTCTCTATCCTCTTTATAGTTGGCGGCCTCTTCCTTTAATTGAGGGAGCAGCGATTCAATATACCTTACCCATTTCCCATATGAAGTGGGAAGAGTATAAGTCTTTGGGTTTTCCTTACTTCATACTACAAAAACATCTCTGTTGAGGGATGAAGACGAGCCTTTTTGTGTATTCATAGAAAGAAAGGTAATCTTATAAATGACGCACCTATATTATACTTATATACCAAAAGTATGTCAAATCTTGCCTAAGTGTTGTTATTGAGAACAAAAGCGAGACTACAGGATAAAAATAGCTAACTACAGAGAGTCTGAAGTGGGGGGAAATTATCCCCCCGGTTGACATGAGAGTAAATTGCGAAAAAATGCAAAATAGTTTCAGGAAACCGAGATGATCGTATTTTTGGAAAAACCGAAAATAGCGATGACACTGTTGATTTTGAGCCATACTTTGCTACAATACTCTGACCGATAGATGCCGCAATAGCTCAGACGGTAGAGCGCACCCATGGTAAGGGTGAGGTCACGGGTTCGATTCCCGTTTGTGGCTAATAAGAATCCCGATCATTCGGAGATTTTTTTGTAATCCCATATTGCAAAAGATGCAGGAAATAGCTACAAATGCAGCATATTTATTGATTTTGGAAAGAGATGATTATAGAACAGTATAAGCAAAAGTTCGCGGAGTTGCTCGTGGCGAAGACAGGGATGTCGGTCGAGGATATTATTCCGATGATAGAGCAGCCGCCACAGGCTGAGATGGGAGACCTTGCGTTTCCGTGCTTTTCGTTGGCGAAGGCGTTGAAGAAGGCTCCGCCGATGATAGCGGCTGATGTGGCGAGCGGACTGAGCGCTGAAGGATTTTCTGAGATCAAAGCGCTGGGGCCATACGTGAATGCGTTCATTGATAAAACTCATTTTGTTGCGGCAGTATTAGCTGGAGAAAAACCGGCTGTTGTACAACACAAGGAAAAAGTGCTCTTAGAGTATATGAGCTGAAATCCGAATAAGCCGCTACATGTGGGACATGCAAGAAATGTCTGTCTTGGTGATAGTTTGCGCCGCATCTTTAAGCATCTGGGCTATCCGATCATCTGTTCGGACTATGGAGATGATAGTGGCGTGAATGTCGGTTATAATATGGTTGGACATTTGTATTACGATATACCTCTTGAGACAGAGAAGAAATTTGATCACTACTGTGGTGAGATCTATCTGAAGATGCGTAAGTATGATGAGGATCCTGAGTTTAAAGAGCGCCTGAGCAAAACATTGCTTTCTATAGAGAAGGGTGACGATCCGAGAGTGCTTGCGCTGCATGAGGACTATGTGAAGAGATGTACGGTGGAGCAGCTTCGCACCTGCCGGAGACTCGGTGCTTCTTTTGATATGATCAACCGGGAGACGGACATTCTTCACCTCAATCTTTTTGAGGAGGCGATGGAGATGCTGAAGAAAGATGGGCATGTGAAATATATGGAAGAGGGCGACGCAAAATGATGTCGGATCATGGATCTCTCGTCGTTGCCTGAATACGCGAAAGAGGAAAAACAGTATCAAATTTTGGTCAAATCCGATGGTGTTGCAACCTATGTCGCGAAGGATATTGCTTTTGCGATGTGGAAACTGGGCTTCCTGAAAAAGAACTTTCATTTTCATGCGTTCACCCAGGAACCAAACGGAAATATGGTATACTCAACAACTTCTCATAGAGAGAAAGATGAATGAAAAGATTTTGGAAATTGTAATCTCGCTATCACGATCATCGACAATCGTCAGGTTCCGCCGCAGATGGTGGTAAGATCGTCGCTCCAACTCATGAATCTGCTTTCTCCGACAAAGGAGTATCAGCCTCTGGGGTATGGCGTTCTCTATCTTACGCCAAAAACATTACTGCAATGAGGATTCGAACTCAGTGATGAAGAGAAGCAACAAACTCGCTTACCATTCGCTTCACGTAAAGGACGAACGGTGACTGTTGATGCGATGCTTGATCTCTTGCATCATAGAGCATACGAGGAAACTAAAAAACGTAATGAAGATAAAGACGATGAGCGACTTCACACAACCGCTGAAAAAATTGCTATCTCATGTTTGAGATTCTTTCTTACCAAAACGGACTTACAAAAAGATATTACTTTCGATGTTGATGAGGTGCTGGATATGGAAGGCGAGACTGGGGCGTATGTATTGTATACGTATGCGAGACTTTGTAGTGTTCTCGCTCAGAATGCTGCTGATGGACAAAGTGCGAACAACATAGATTATTCGTTACTCACCGAAGAGACAGAGTGGGAGATAATAAAGCAGATAGATGTGCTTGAGAAGATTATTAATGAGGCGAGAGCGCAGCTTGCACCTCATCTAGTTTGTCGTTACGTGCTGTCGATGGCAGCACTCTTCAATACCTACTACAGTAAGGTAAATATTAAGCTGAGCGATGAAGCACACAAGGCCGCAAGGATTGCCCTATTGGCAGAGTTTAAAAAGACATTGCTAGAAGCAATGGAGATCGTTGGATTGCAGGGAGTTGAAAGGATGTAATAGCATAAAAGTTTTCTGTCAGGACGTTGGTTTATAGTATGGTGAGATGTAAATGAGATAATTGTGTCACAATCTCTTGATTTTTTCGTTTAAGAGGGTATAAGGCGGGCGAATTTTTAGCTCTTAACTAAGCCGACAATGATAAAAAAGATAGTAACGGCTGCGTTTATCGTGGCATTTGGTCTAGCGATGACCAACGTAACATTCGCAAATCATGCAGAAGACGTCATGTGTACTGCGCACTATCAGCCAGTGTGTGGTGAGGTACAGGTGCAATGTATAACAGCGCCATGTTATCCTGTGCAGCAGACATTTGGTAATAGATGTGAGGCAGAACGTGCACATGCGATGAACATCCAGGATGGGACATGTGACTCTCAGTCACAGACGCTTGTGAATACTGATCGGAAACTTACATCGTTTAATGATCAGGCCGTAAATGATGCGGCGACTGTTTCATTCGGTTCAAGTACGCTTTCAGCAAAAGTATGTAACAGCAAGTCGGCATCTTATAGTGTTTCCGGAAATGTGCTGCAGGTGTGACCGATGATGAGTACGTTGATGTTTTGTACAGGACCATTGGGTACTTATGAGGCTGCGTTCGATCTTTCAGGAGCAAGATATAATATCCTTGGGTCGAAACTGATCATTGATACCATCGAGGGGAATAGATTTCAGTGGCTGAAAACAGTGACTTATCCGCCATTGCCACCCGTTTCTCGGAAAGAAAGAATGTATGGGCGTATCATACGGCAGGTTCACCAGATAGAAAAGCTGAGAGGATATGATACCGTTGAAGAGAAGAAAGCATTTGTTTCGTCTCTGCTGGAAAAGATCAACGATATCATGATGAGAAGTTCGATGACTCGTGCCCAGAACGCCGCATTCGTCTTCTTGAAAAAAGCGCTTTTGTACTACTATGATCGCATTAGTTAAATAATGCATATGTAAAATTCATAAAGAAAAAAACCGGCGCGATGCCGGTCTTTTTTTGTATTGAGTATGCTGATCTCTAAAGAATTACTCCTTTGATCGGTTGATGACACCTCCGGCAACGGCTCCTCAGAGCAGCGTTGCGACCAGATAGATCCAAAGGTATGAGAGGCTCATGCCACCGTTGAGAGCATCGATGACGATAGGTCAGATCGCAACGGCTGGATTGAACACACCACCGCTGATGTTGCCGACGCACATGATACCTATGAACACTACTAATCAGATTGCTAATCCCCAATAACTGTTTCCCGCTGCTTTCTTTGCAACCGCAGTCAGATAAACAACCATCGCGAGCATAAATGCGAATATGAATTCGCCGGCAAGAATTTGCCGAGTTGAAACACCATCAGCAGGCATAACAAGCATCGTACTGTCTTTAATCGCCCGGTAGATAAGAGCACCAACGAGAGCTCCGATAATTTGCCAGAGCCAGTACTTAGTCGCTTCACCCCATGAGATTTTCTTCGCTACTGCGAGAGAAAGAGTGACAGCAGGATTGAGGTGTCCGCCTGAGAGAGGACCAGTCGCGTAAACGAGCACAGCAAGCGCAAGACCTACCGTGAGCGCATTACCGCCGCTTAGCCCGATAATGAGAACGAAAAACAACACACCGAACATTTCCGCAAGATATTTCTTCATGAAAGTTTGGTAAAGGATAAATACCAATTTCATAGCCATCTGCGGGCGGGTTGCAATAGTAAAACAAATCAATACAAATTAACTAATCTATTCAAAAGATTCATTTAACATTAAAAATTCATTCGAATATGTCAGACGGAGTAAGAAGGTCGATCGCCGCTATCATTGGAGCGGGAGGAATCGCATATATAGCATGGATGATGAGTCAGCAGCAAACATTTGTTCAGGATCATCTTGTCGCCAACCAGATGTGGGTTGGGATCTGATTCATGGTACTCTTTTTTCTCTTTATTCTTCGGCTTGCTATCAAACCGCTTGCTATCAAGAGATTGAAGTGGTGGGTGATCGCTTATAGTCTGCTGGTCATCTTCTTGGGTCGCTATCTCCTTACTAATAAAGCGGATGCAGGAGTGTACGCTGGTGACATTGTTATCCTCATCGGAGTTCTTATCTTCTTCCTTACCCTTACCGGAGCGCTTATTACAAAGAAGGTAAAGCAGAGGATCGAAAAGACAATGCAAGAAATCATTGAGGTCTAATCGACCCATGGCTCGCAGATCATAGCTTGAAAATGACAGAAAAATCAGTATACATAACCCACGCCTTCGGCGTGAAATGCAGGCATAGCTCAATTGGCTAGAGCGCGTCCTTGCCAAGGACGAGGTTGCGAGTTCGACCCTCGTTGCTTGCTCCAAAAATACGACCTTTGCGGGTCGTTTTTTTGATTGTGAATTATAATACAAAAAAAAACTCCTGCCACATGTGCAGGAGTCATACTATAACGTAATAATGTATTACTTGCCGTATATCATCATAAGGATAACAAAGACCGGACAGGTAATAATTGCATAGACGGGAACAATGTAATTGTAGGACTCCTTCTTGTGTTTCCATACCTCCCATATAAGCAGGGCGTATGAAATAAAGTTAACAGTCCAGAATCCCATGTGTCCCCAGCCAAAGTCGCCCGGATGATTAATGATAGCATTAATATACATATAGGCTCCTATGATGTATGCTGCCACCTGTCCCCACATGGATATTGCCCGCTGCGCAAAGTGGCGAGAGATGAAGAAGCCAACGGCCGCGATAGAGATCATTACAATATATTCGGTTTTTAACTCTCCTTTGTTGGAGAAGAACTTCATACATATAATGAAATACGTTACTGTTTTGGTGAACCAAACCCAGTAGGCGGTTTTGTCTGTCTTGCTTAGACTCACTTCTGTAAAAGCAATCGCAGCAATAATGTTGAAGGTAGCAAAGCCCCAAAAAGAGCCATGCCCACCCGTAGCGAAGATAAGAAACAGAAAAGCCAACACATTGAGGCTGATCTGTATCCAATCCTTTTCCGTGATTGTAATGTCGAATAGTTTCATAATATTTTTTTTGTATGAGTGGTGTTAATGATCGATTTTGAACTCATATTATAATCGATGAGGAGTATAAGTCAATGTCTGAGGAAACGACTGTAGCAGACCTTTTGGGTAACAAAAAAGCCCCTAAGTGGAGCCTCTCTACTCAATGATTACATCGGTTCCTTTGGGAACGAACTCATACAGCCAAAGCATGTCTTCGTCGCTGAGACCGATGCAGCCGGCGGTCCGATCGCTGTCCGAGCCTCCGCCATGGATCATGATATGATTTCCAAGGGCGGTGTTTTGAGGTGGCTCTTTCTTTGTGCTGATGGCGGCAGAGATCTTGTCGTATTGCTTACGATTTATCGTTCACTGAAGAAGACCCTCCCGGGCGTCTTGCTTATTTGGATAGCTGATCATCAGTGAACCAAGAACTCAATTACTTTGAGGGGTTTTCCCGAACCTACTTGCAGGATTGAGAGAGCAGATATAGTACTTGCCTTTTGGGATGTTGCCGTCGAATGCTGCGGTTTTATCTCTATATGTATCTCCATTTGAACCAAGACCAACCGACATTTTCTTTTTGAGAACAGAACCATATTCATCGTAGACCTCCATCTCCCTTGTGGCTGTATGCACTCTGATGATTTTTTTTGTAGGTTTTTCGCGTGAGCTTTCTTCTCATTTATATGGAGCAAGTAATGACGAATCTATAGATCCTGCAAAATTTTCAGTACGAATCCGGATATGCTCCGGGGTTGAGTTTGTCTGGTCAACATACTTATAAGGAATGTGTATGCCTGCGGGTAGCGGGAAGGTCTTCTGTGTCACGCGATCGATAATAACACCACTTTTGATGATTGTATAGATGTTTCTTTCTTCCTGCGCTTCGATAGAGTCGATGGTTTTCTTGGTTTGTTCGAGTTCTGTTTGTTGATCGCGTTGCTGTATGACGGAGTCGTTGGTTTGTAAAAGTGCCACAGTTGTGTCCTGCGTCTGTTCTATGATCTTTCCTAATTTGTTGTCTGCAGGAATGCGTTCGCATGCTGCGACAGAAAGAGAAAGGGCTGCTGTGAGTAATATTTTTTTAGGGGCTTTCATGGATGAG
>JAGOPC010000007.1:0-12430 GCA_017992195.1 Patescibacteria group bacterium | reverse complement strand
AGTTGTGTCCTGCGTCTGTTCTATGATCTTTCCTAATTTGTTGTCTGCAGGAATGCGTTCGCATGCTGCGACAGAAAGAGAAAGGGCTGCTGTGAGTAATATTTTTTTAGGGGCTTTCATGGATGAGGTTATTTCTTAAATTTTATTGTCGTAGTGTGTTCTTTTTTTTCTTGTGATTGCTGGTATTTCTGGTAGAGCGTTTCGCCGATGCTTGTTGTGTATGAGACGTAGGCCGGTATAAGATGCGCAGGGGGATTGACTCATTTCGTCGTGTATTCCATGACGCTTTCTGTTTCTGTAGAGCCGTCGCTAAGCTGATAGATGGCTTCGTCACTTGTTTTTCCATCTTTAGCTGCGTTAAACAGAGAGCTGAGCATATATTCGGTTCCTGCTCCGATACCGATCGCATTGTAGGTAATGGGGAGTCAGACCTTCTTGTAAAACCCGTATTTTTCCGGGTCGGCGCGCTTTGAGGTGTTGTGACATCCGCCGTCAATGAGAACTTTCTTGTTACTATAAATTCCTGGTATGCTTTCAAGTCACTTGAGCATATCGGCGGTCTGATAGTTGTGTCCTCTTGCGACGATCACATTGAATTCAGAAGGCGAGCCTTTTATCGCACCTTTCTTTATAGCCTCGGCGAATGCATGAGAAACAATTGTTCCGGTGTCGCTCAGTATAGCTGAGTCTGTGCTTTTGGTCAATCATACCATGCAGTGTGTATGAGCGCCCTGTGAAAGGATCGCCACTCTATAACCCTCTGTGTTATTGTTCCCGCTGTATGTGAGCTTAAATCCTTTGCGCTGCCATGATGCGCTATCCTGATCAAAAAAATTCATACCTCAACCTTCTCCCTTTGGGCCGTAGATGGAGAGACAATTGAATTTCTTCGTTGTGAAGAGTTCTAGTGATGATTGTTTTTTGTCTTTTTCTGTGAGGAGCTTATAGATATTCGGATTACTTCTGGTAAATGCCTTCGCTATTTCCATAGCTCTTTTCGGATGCGTCTTGCGTAGGTGGGGTCGTATATTGAGAAAGTTTTCGGTATATGCTGGATACTTCATGATGTCTGTGGCGAGAGTTTGCGAACTCTTGTTTGCTGTGAGCGAAAGTCGGTTAGTAAGATTGTTTCTTCCGATAACTTGCGCCTCGAGATTTCCGAGGATGTCGCCCCTGAGAGAAGCGGGCACATTCTTGTTGATGAATGAAACAATATCTGTGTTGTTTGCCTTCGCCCTTTCCGTAAGACTCTCATAAAGCACATTAAATGGCCCAACGAACTCATTCATATAGGCGAGAGCGTAAATAACTTTGCCCTCAGAAAGACTCTTTGCGTATGGTGCTCGCTCTGATTCTTTTGAGTTGTACGCCATATGCTGGCCGACATCCTGAGAGATATTTATCAGGGCAATCTTCCTTTGTTCCGGAGAAACGAACTTATCGGATATGAGATGCTCATATGAATCTACTTCTGCTGTCAACTCCTGAGTGGTTCTGGTCCATACGTTCCAAAGTTTACCTCGTATCTCATTTTTCTTCGTGCGCTCAACAGTTTGATCTTCGAAAATGTGCTCAGATAGGGGTCTATGTATGCCGGTTTTTAGGAGTAGTTCGGTTTTTGCTATATTGTAGATGTTCACCTTATCTATTTTCTGAGAAAGGAGTGTCGCGGTATTCATCAGTTCGAGCAGTGCCTTGTCAAACGGACTCTGTTTTTCTTTTTGTGAAATATTCTTCTCAGCAAAAACAGTATTGTCCTGTCCTGTAGTATTCTTCAGATAGGTGTCGCAATATCTTTTCATCTCTTTAAGTGCTTTCGCGCTTTCTGCATACATTTTTTCATACGACTTGGTGGCATCGATCTTCTGATGCATTACATTGAGTTCGTCTGTCTTGCGGAGATTTTCCGGAGAGTGTGCAGGAGTCATCGTTCGTTACCGTGGTTATTAAAGTGCAGTAAGAAGGTCGTCGGGAGAGCTTGTGGATTGTTGGTTGTACTCTTGGGCTTTGATGGAAGTTATTGTAAATTTTTGATGAAGCTCAGTCATATCCCCTGTGTATATTTTGGTGAGCGCTTCGATCGGATCGCCTCATTTGCTGAGTAGAAGCTGTTTGTAGAGGTCGGTGAGAAAAGTCTCGTCTTCGGTCGACGTGACGATATCAATGAGTGTTACGATCGGCTGATTGTTTTTAGCTTCAGGAACACAGGTGAAGAGCATATACATGTGGCTCCTTTTCTCCCGAAGAGGTAGGAGAGTAAACTGTTGTATCGTCAGTAGCATCGTATTAGCAGAAGAGTGTAAAATAATCTCTGGATATTAGTATAATGAAAAATTGCTAGTAGGGAAAGCGCTGGTGTGGTTGCGTGTTTTCTGGTGATTTTACAGATAAGATCTAGGTTTTTGACAAGAGAATATATTGACATATTTGTCTGAGCATTTTCCGTAAAAATCCTCTTCGCGTGAGATCTTGCAAAACATAGTTCAAGTAGTATACATGAACTACTTTATTCTTTGTTTCATATTCCATATGGCAGAAAGAAGTAGTGGTGGTGGTAACTTGCTCGTTGCGATTATCATCGCGATCATCGTCGGTGTTGTTGTTTACTTTATGATCGACAGTAAAGAGGCCGGTGAAGTGACGCCGGAGGCGACTACAGAAAGTGTGGTCTCAGGTGTAGTTACTGGCACGGGAAGCGTTGAGATTCTTACCGGCGCGCAGTAATTACTGACAAGTAGTCTGTGTTGATTCCCATCTCTCTGGGATAGTTTTCCTCCCGTTTGCAATCAATGCGTAGTTGTGCGTTATATTATATAAATTTTACTCTTTATTATACTTTTTACCCATGCACGAGAATCACGGACATCATCATGGACACCATCACTCACAAGGCGGACAACATTTTGTTCACTCGTGGGCGTTTCTGAGACATATAGAAAATCTTGGTGATGAGTATCTTATCAGGAAGGCGCCTTGGCAGCTGCCGCATCATCTCAGGCAGGCGATAGGTAAGGTTTTACCGGTGCTGGCGCTTATCGTGGCGATACTCGCGTTGCCTGGGATCCTTGGATCGCTTCTCTTTCTGCTCGGCGTTGCCGGTCACAGCGCCGCAAACCGGGGTTATTACGGAGTCTATAGCGGAGCGTCATATATCGTTGTGCTGATCCAGACGATCATCACGATCGCTATAGCGGTATTCTATTTCAGGGCGTTCGATCCGCTGAGAAAAAGACAGATCAGAGGCTGGGTCTATGTGTTCTATGCTGGACTTCTTGGGCTCGTCGCGAACTTGCTGCATGGTAGCATCTTCGGCGCGATTATCGGATTCTTACTCGGGATGTACCTATTATTTCAGGCGAAAGAGCTCTATCATCACTAAACATAAGAAAAACTCTCTAATGTCGCGGAGAGTTTTTTTGTAGCAGAAAGAGGGTATATGTCTCGGGAAAGTCCTGTTTCAGAAAGTATTACCATAGTGAAATAGTCATACCGTGGGTGCTACTATTTTGAAATAGTCATACTTTTTTGAGAGGACAATACATTGATACTATGCTTCTCTTCTCCCTATGAGAGAAAGAATGAAAATTGTTATGATAATTCCCGTACAAAGCAGACACAATGGGCAGAACGCTTTGATGACGATCGCTTCGGTCATGATGAAGTAGCTGTTGAAGAGAATTCCTGCGCCGGCAAGGTAGGTAAGGATGTTAGACGCTTTTTCGTGTTTTTTGCTGAGAATCCCTCGAAGGGCGATAGCGAAGAGAATTGGATAGACGGCGATCGCTACTGCTGGAAATGGAATCGAGCCGATCCGTGCTTCAGGCGCAGCGAGAACGTTTGAACATGAGAGCGTTCCGGTGAGGTCACAGAACCCCTGTGTTGTCGAGCCGCCTTTAATCTCGTAAGCTTTTCGTGTGAGGTAACTGGCGTTTGTAAGAGCGATAAGGGAGAGGATACATATGGTTAGAAGTTTTTTCATGAGACGAAAAAATAATAGGTAAAAAATAAGCGACTATTATTTATCTCGTCGGACTTGGGTGCTCTTTGATAACGTTCCACATGATGTATGGAAGAAATAATTTGTGCATGTGGTTATCTTATAGATCAGAAAGTTATTTTCTATGCTTTCTTCACTTTAACTTTTACTACCGCTAACAAACCTATAATAACGATCACCGACATAGCGATCAATGCCCGAGTGTAACCGAGGGCTGTACCACCAAGACCAGTCACAATTCCGCCCCAGACTAATGGTCACACCATGGTTGCAAAGCGCTCTGCGACGGTGTAGAAGCTAAAGCCTCTTCCTGTGAGATGCGATGGTAAAATCCTACTTAAGAGCGCGCGGCTGACTGATCGGAGAGGACCATAAAAGAGTCCGGTGATACACGTCATCACTGCGAGGAGTGCAAATCATTTGATGAATGCGAAGATCGGAAAGACGATACACATCACGATCAGAATAATCATGAGTGATTTCTTTAGTCCGATACGATCTGCTCGTTTACCGGTGAAGAAGGCACTGAGACTTGCGCAGAGAAGTATCGAAGCTGCTAATATAGATTTCTGTGTATCGCTAACCATGTGCACCTTCTCCAGATAGAGCGGAAAGTTATTTCCAAATGTCTGCACCGCATCGCTATAGAGAAAATATCCAACGAGAAATAATGCTATTACTTTATGTGAGAAAAGATCTTTGACAGATTTTCGGATATTCATCTGCTTCAACTCAGCGGGAATTGGCTTATCTTTAAGGTTGTATCCTATAAGCATAGGAAGCGCAAAGATGAGAAATAAGATGGCCGCGGGTAGTAAGGTGCTTGCCCTTCATTCGCCGAGAAATGGTATAGCACCATTGAGAATTGGAATTGATATTAACAATCCAACGATCTGTCCCATCGAGTTTACGCCTTGTCATCGACCGGAAACTTGTGCGTTGTTGCCTTGTTTTTCTGCAAGATCAGCCAACATCGGGGTGTAGTAGACGAAACAGAGAAGATATGCTGCGAGCGCGAGGGAGTAGATGATGGTGATGGCTACGATGTATTGAGGTGTTCGTAGTGCCATAGCGCCGACTATCCCGTACAGGATGATCGATATAATCGTTCGCAGCCTCAAACCCTTGATCTTACTTGCGCCCTGATCAACTAACTTTCCTAGATAGGGGGCAAAAATAATAAATAACACTGAACCGGCGATCAACGTTACGTTATACCAAATCTCGGGCACACCGTGTTCAACAACGAGCCATTGTGAAAAATAAAATAGAAAAATAATCATAACCATCGAGTTCGCGAAATCGTAGAGTGCTCGTAGGGCGATATTTTTACGCATTGAGGGTGGGAGAGGGATAAAGCTCACTTTCGGTGAGTATGGATTTTATGATAAGTAGTTCAAGTTCAATAAAGCGGCATAAGATATATGCCGCTGTAGTCTGTCGTTGCGACTTATTTGCCTCATGAGGTCGTAATTCCTTCTACGAGTAGTTCAGCAACAAGGTGGCCTCTGTCTTTCAATGTAATTACCCATTTTTCTTTGTTTCCCTCCAGAAAGATACATTCTCCATAAAACTCATAGAGGTGTTCGGTTTTTAGGGGGACGTGTATGCGAGAGTCAATGTGATAGGCGAGTTGCTTAGGGATATCATTTATCGCTCTGCGTATTCTGCCCATGTTCCACGCGGCGCCTAACATAAAGAAAAGGCTTTGAAGGCATTCAATGAGGCTTAAATAATTTACGTGGCCTCTTTGCTTTATCTTCTCGTCCTCTTTTGGAAAGATGCATTTTCCTGTGATAGTTTCTTTACCACTTGCATGCACTTCGTAGAGAATGGGGAACTCTTCGCTTAGGTAGTGAGGCACTGGGACATGATCTTTGTAGTCGGCCCAGGTGAGCTTTGATTGTATAATGTCGTTATTCATAATATATTTGTTTTTGTACGGCATACTGTAATCTCAATGTTCTATATATCAATAGATATGCCGAACTACTTGCTGTTGAAAAGTGTCGGCAAAAGTTGTATAATTCTTGTATGGAGCTATCACAAACATTAACCCAATATGGGTTTTCAGAAAAAGAGGCTAAGGTTTATCTGGCTATTTTGTCGATGAAATCGGGGACGATCGCGATGATCGTCAGAAAGTGCGGAGAGAAGAGGTCGACGGTATATAGTATAGTGAAGGAGTTACAGCGTAAATGATTTGTATCTGAAATAGATAAGAACAAAGTGCTTTCATATATGGCCGCATCACCTGATCATATTATGAAGATTCTTGAAGATCGTTTTCTCGAATTTAAGGCCATCATCCCGCTTTTTAGCGCATTCACAGAGAAGGAAGGAGTGGCGCCTAAAGTAGAGTTCTTTGAGTGATTCGAGGGGATCAAAAGCATGTATGGAGATTATTTGCTCACGTCAGAAACAGTGGTGCAGGCTTTCCTGGGGACGCTCGACTTCCCTCCGCAGATCATGAACTATGTCTATAAGCAATACTTCCCTCAGAAGGTCAAAAAAGATATATACTCACATACGATAGTAGCGGATACAAAAAAGAATCGTCAGCTCATGAAACACGATAAAGACAAACTCTATAAGAGGGAAAGAAAAATTATCTCTTGATTAGCGTTTCCCGATAATGTTATCATCAATATCTATGGACCAGGAAAAATAATGGTCGTTGTGTTCACTGAACAACAACCATTTGGTATCATCATCCATAGTATTTATTTATACGAGGCGTTGAAAAATATTTTTGAGTTTATGCGGAGGATAGCGAAGAAATAGGGACTACTCGTGCATAAATTCTGAAAGTTTCATAATCTCAATTTCTGGTCTAGTAGTGCGAATATCTTCGAGGGTAAACTGGTGTGTGTCTGGGTTCATGCTCATGCAGCAATCCTCGATGAGAGTAGTGTGATACTGTCTGTCGTAGAGATCGTTGACGAGTGATCTGACGCAGAGGTTGGTCAAAACGCCGCATACTGCTATATGTTCTCCTCATTCGATTTCGGACTCAAGGTTTGTTCCGAAGAACGGGCTTATCCTGTACTTAGTGAGAACAAGATCAGTTTCGAGTCTATGAAGTTCATCTATAGGTTCTCATCTGTGATGATGTTCTCCGAAGACTTCGTCAGAATCTTTCTCGACATGTCTGACGAAGATGATCTTGTAGCCGTGGGTACGACAGTGATCTATGAGCGTATTGATCTTGCTTACAAGGGACGAGAGGTCTCCGAGATTGTAGTCTGATCCAGGAGTTCTTCGTTCATTTTGTACGTCTACGACGATGAGGTGGGACATGGTCTAGAAATTAAACATTAAAATTTGTTTAAACCGTAGATAGTAAGTTATAAATCCTATTATGAGTAGAAATACTATAGCATTAAAAACATACCTATTTACTCAGAAGATGCTAAATGTTAAGTCAAATATTTCGCCCTCTTTAGAGCATTGGCAAATAGTCTTCTTTCAGTATACGACATAGTCGACTTGAAGCTTCTTTGGTAGTCCAATGGCGGGATCTCCTAGTATTCTATTAGAAACATATAATCGAGGCTTAATGCTTGTTACATAATCGTGCACTTCCTTTGATGTGTCTTTCTTCATCTTTTTGCTATCCTCTAGTGTTTCATCTAGTGTTTCATCGTGGGGCGCATAAGTTGCAGTTAATATTTCAAAGCTGCTTAAAAATAATATTAATCTATATAGTAGATGTAATATTAGTACAAAAGCGAATAAGAGCGTCAAAAACTTAAAAGCCTCTTTAAATACAAGGCTTCCCGTCTCTAATGAAGATACAACTCAGGTAATAAGAGGAATTAGATATAGGGCGTACTTCATGCTTTCTGGTTTAATTATAAAGCTCTTTCCTTGTACTCCTTGATTCTATCTTGGATGAAATCCTCAGCCAACATTGTTCCCTGTTCCTTTGTCTTATATACGCGGAATGAGACGGTTTGAGCGTTAACTTCTTGTTCTCCAATAATCACTATATAGGGGATCTTGTCTAACTCTGCATTACGAATTTTTTTGCTGAAGCTCTCTGAACCTTCGTCGACTTTTGCTCTGAGATCGTGCTTTGCGCATGCGTTCTTCAATGTGTGGCAGTAGTCGGTGAACTTTTCAGCAACTGGGACAAACATGATCTGTGTAGGAGCGAGCCAGAGTGGGAATGCGCCGGCGAAATGTTCAATCATAACACCCATAAATCTTTCTAACGCTCCAGAAATAGCTCTGTGTATCACGACTGGTCTTTCTTTTTCTCCCTGTTCATTAATAAATGAGAGATCAAATCTTTCTGGCAGATTGAAATCACATTGAATAGTGGCAAGTTGTCGCTCGCGACCGATAGCATCTTTGAACATAAAATCGAGTTTTGGTCCATAGAAAGCCGCTTCGCCGACTCCAACTCTATATGGTAAGTTGTTTTGTTCTGCAGCATCTTTTAAGGCTCCTTCTGCGTTGTTCCATACTTCATCTGATCCTAAATATTTTCCCTCAGGTCATCTTACGGACAGCCTCACCCAGTATCATTCTAGCATTCCCATTGTTTCATAAAACTTAATGATGACTCATATAATAGTAGTAATCTCCTCCTTGATTTGTCCTACACGACAAAAAAGATGTCCATCGTCTTGAGTAATTGCTCTTACGCGAGTTAATCCGCTCAGTTGACCACTTTTCTCGTCTCTGTATACTGTCGCAGGTTCAAAATATCTAATTGGCATATCACGATATGAGAATTGATTGTCTGCAAATATTTGCATATGATGCGGACAGTTCATTGGTTTCATGAAAAACGATTCTTCTTTTCCTTGCACTCTAAAAAGTTCATCACCAAATTTATCAGCGTGTCCAGATGCTTTATAGAGCTCTTCTTTTGCAAGATGAGGCGTCCATACTTTATGATATCATTTACCTTTATGAAGCTCCCAAAGATATTCTTCCAACTCGCGTCTAATGATCATTCCATTTGGTTGCAAGAGGGGAAGCCCAGATCCAACAAGCGGAGAAACAGTAAATAATTTCATCTTCTGTCCAATAATTCTGTGGTCACGTCTTTTCGCTTCTTCCATCATCTCCTGATATTTCTTGAGGGCGTCTTTTGATTCGAAGGCGAGACCGTAGATACGAGTCATTTGCTGTTGTCCTTCTTTTCCTTCCCAGTAAGCTCCTGAAATGCTATCAAGCACAAACGACCCCGGGTCAATTTCTTTTGTATTTGCTACATGTCATCCTTCACAAAGATCTATAAATGTCACAAACTGATCTTTCTCTATAAAGCCTTGGTTTTGAAAATAGTCAGTTACTTTGTTGTATTTCTCTTTATAGTCTGGCTGAACGCTGTTTAGCAACTTTTCAGAAGCGGCGGCGGGAATCGTGTTGAGGTAGAATGTAAATTTAGTTTCTCCTTGGTTGTGAAATTTTTGGACAAGTTTAGTTTTAAAGTAAGAGTCCATAGAGTTCCCTCCTATTATCTCAAGAATCTTATCAGCCTCCGCTTTGTCTTTTGCTGTATATGCATTTGAAAATGGTTGATTCTGTTTTACTAATCCCTGCACAACCTTAGTCAGCTCTTTTAGATTCTCTTCTCAAAAAACCATGTCATTGCTAAAGTGGACGTCATAATAGAAACCATCGTCAATTGCTGGCCCAGTTCCAAGTCTTACGTGTGGATCAAAAGTTTGTTGTATCGCTTGCGCTAAAAGATGAGCAAGAGAGTGGCGAATGTTATACAATTCCGGATTCATCTTTTTAAGGGTAATTTATAAAGAAAAAGCTCCTACGTGTCCGTGGACAGATAAGAGCTTATGTGACATAACGAAACTCCTACCGTCCCTTAGGGGGTTGTTGTGTTGGTAGTTGTTGTCGTAGGCTGTCGTGCTTGCATGGGGTGTTAGTAGTGACAAAACGTCAATATCATAGCATTCGACGATAAAAAAACAAGAGGTTTTTCCGGATTGAAAATGGTGAGAGAAACGCTAGATTCAGAGCATATCGTTTTACTCTTTCTTGAGTTTCATGCATTTTGTGCAAAAAGTATATGCTGACGACGCGATGGGGATCAATTGCGGGACGAACGCGGAGGGGCTTGCGAACGGGCAATGTACCTTCAATATCTATAAGGCGGTTGGGATCAGACAGGATCAACCTGATACGACGCCAGCACTTTTCGTGCAGGATATTTTTCTGTCGGCGACGTTTTTTATCGGTACGGTCGTAGCGGTGGCGCTGATCTATTCGGGTATCATGTATATCATGGCGAAGGATGATGGTGGCGCGAAGAAGGCGAAAGACGGCATAAAATACTCACTTATCGGTATGGCGCTCGTCATGCTTAGTTACACGATCATCAGACTTGTCCAGTATATCGCTAAATGATAACTTATGTTATTCGCAAATATTTCTACTGATAAGATCCACTGCATTGTGGACGGCAACGAAACCATCATCGAACATGGAAATCTTGAAAAGACGATTGCTGATTTTCTGTATGCGCAGAAAGATATTACAAATGCGCTTATCATCAATGGTCCCGGCTCGTTCACTAATCTTCGCATTGCGACACTGGGGTTCAACCTCTACAATTTTCTCCACAAACTAACTACTAATTTCTACACGATCGATAAACTAACGCTCTATAAAAAACTTTATCAACGTAATGTTATTCCACGTACGGGCTATATCTATATCGGGCAGAAGAGGAACCGACGGAAGATAGATCTTGAAAACATGCATTACGAGATGACGCAGGACTTGAGCGACGAAAATGCCTTTGTGGACGAGGTTTTTGAGCATGAACAGAAAGAGGGTATGGTCAGATTTGGATGGCAGGATGAGAATCTTATGATTACCTATAAAAATAAAATAACAGAGCTGTCATTGAGTGATCTCGAATTAGAACCCATCAAAGTATTAGAGGCGAACTATATGATGGAGCCGAATGTGACTATGAGGCCTGAGACGACAAAATAAGAAAAAGCCCGGAGATCCCGGGCTTTGTTGTTCGTTAGAAATGATCATTCGTTAGGCGCCTATTAGTGGGCGGTGTAGTTTCCTTGCTAGCTCTACATTGCTGAATGCCGGATCATGAGTTACCTCTTTTACCACCTTGATTGTGTGTGGTATTTTGATGTCGGGGTTTGCAGAGGTGGTCTCTATCTCCAGGATGCCGTACTTCTTCGAGTCGAACTCATTTATTTTTCCCTTGAAGTGGTCAAACTCAAAGTAGAGGCCTTTTACGGAGAAACAATACCGGTCTTTTTTTATTTGATTGAACTGTTCATCTTTCCGAAACAGGAGTTCATTGAAGAGTTGTCTGTTGATCATTTGTTCGTCTTCATACCTTCCGCCGCCTGGCATAGGCTTTTTGATCGTGTGGTAGTAAAACCACTCATTACCACGACCGCGTTGGCGAATGCGTTCGGAAACGCCAGGTCTGCTTTTTAGATAGTCCTGCCGTATAATACAACGATAGGGGTCATATAGAGCTTTGATGTTGTCTAAGGAGGCCAACGGCACGAGGTATTTGTTTTCGTGTTCCGTAGGAACGGGTTCTCCTAGGGCGTGCATGATAATACGGATCCCTTCTCTACATTTTTCTTCTATACCTTCGCCTTTGATATTCTTTAAGGTGCTTTTATGCGGCACTCCATTGTAGGCGGCGTGTAGAAGTTGATCTTTTTTTCGCGCCAATTCTGGCGTTTCTGTTCTGGTCGGATTGTTAGCAAAGCTATACGCTTCCAACGCTCCGATAGCCGCAGTTTCGCAGTGAATAACGTATGGGTCGTTGTCATGTAGTGTAGCAAACTTTGTAAGGCCTTGTTCCTTTAATAATTCCTGGAACATTTTCTTGCCTACATATGCTTCACCATCAATGACGCTTCTGTCGCATAAGATGACGACCTTGTCATTTTTACTTTTCGCAGCAGCAGCAGAGATGACCGCTTGCACCATTAGTTGATAGCGTATGAGGAACTCCTGAAACTCCTTTCCTGATAGGTGATTAGCATTGATGCTTAATCCCGAACCGAAAAGAAAAGTTGCCGCCTCATGTATGACGAATACCTTCCAGCCGCGCTGTTCAAGGTATTGACGCGCCTTGTTAAGGAGCGTACTTTTTCCACCGCATGGTCCGCCGGTGAAAAAGATCCAGTGTATTTTTGATTTTTTCATAGTCCTTATTTTATTTGATGTATTGCCATTTTATGCAAATAGTGTATGAGTACAAGTTGAAATAGGCGAGGTGAATAGTATATTTTGCCAGTATTTAACTCTATTATTGGATGGATGAATAAATAAGAATCTTTTATTTGGATAGAAAGCGATGACAGAGGGTAGTGAGATATTGATGAGAAATAATTCGCCCTGGCTTGATGCACATGGTGTGTCATCAGCTTTTCCGGCGCTGAAAAGTGATCTGGATGTAGATGT
>JAGOPC010000029.1 GCA_017992195.1 Patescibacteria group bacterium | reverse complement strand
GATTGATCACTAACTGACAGTAGGGCTTATTTAAGTGCGAATGCTGGTCGTAGAAGTTCTGATGGTATGACTCCGCAAGCCGGAACTTCTCAGCAGAGCGCACTTCCGTGACGATAGGCTTATCGTAGACTTTTTCTGATTCTAATTTTGAAATCATTGATTGAGCCTGTGCTTTTTGCCCATCATGCAGATAGAAGATCACTGAGCGATACTCCTCTCCTTTGTCGTGTCACTGTTGATCACGTGAAGTTGGATCATGGCTCGTAAAGAACACATTGAGAAGCGTCTCGTAGGTGATGATCGTGGGATCGTAGATCACTTTGACTGTTTCAATATGTCAGGACACGCCAGTAGAAACCTGCTCATACGTAGGATTGGGACGTTTGCCTCACATATAGCCCGATTGGACTTCAACGACGCCACGCAGTCTCGTCATCACAGCCTCAACGCACCAAAAACACCCACCACCAAAATACGCGATCTCTGTCTTCGGCTCTTCGACCACCTCAGGCACAAATCTCATCGACAGCGAGTTCACACAGTGACGTGTATTCTTGTCTGTCATCTGTTCGCCAACAAAGACATGCCCTAGATGACCACCACATGTCGCACAGGTGATCTCCGTACAGATACCATCCTCATCAAGCGTCCATCTCACTCTGCCCGGAATGGCATCATCAAAACTTGGCCATCAGCAATGGCTGTCGAACTTAGCAGCGCTATGATAGAGCGGCGTTCCGCAACGACGACACAGATAGGTGCCGGTTTGCTTATTATCAACATATTCGCCGCTATAGGCGATCTCCGTTCACTTATTGACTATGACTGCTTCCTCTTCAGGAGTCAACGACGCTCGCTTATTATCCATAGGGCAAAATAATTCATCTAAAATCCTCCATATAATCTATCCAGACTACTTTTATTTACAACTAGAATAACACGGGCAGAAATATATCATGGAAGATATACTCACTTTTATTTGGGGCACGATGAATACGATGGACCTCGCAGCGATGCTGGACGAAACAGTGAAAATCATCAAAAAATATTACGCTGAGAGCGCAAAAACGCCTGTACTGGAATTTCAATCTCCCCAGGAACTTGCGCGCGATATTGATTTACGCATACAACAAAAAGGTATTCCACTAAAGAAACTTTTTCCGACGCTCGAAAAAATTGCACTCCGCAGTCCGAGAACTTCGAGTAAATGATTTTTCAACCTTCTTTATGGGGGAAAAATCATGCCCGCTGTCATGGCTGAGATGCTCACTGCGGTGCTCAATAACACGATGCACACATTTAAGTCAGCATGAATACACATTCTCATCGAACAGGAGTTGATCGATTTTTTTGCCAAAAAAATAGGATATACGAATGGCGATGGAACACTGACACCGTGAGGATCACTTGCAAATATGACCGCTTTGATCATGGCAAGAAATGCGAAAGATCCGTCGATCAGAAAGACCGGCATGACCGGCTACAAGAAAAAGATGATAGCCTATGTGTCAGACCAGTGACACTATTCGATGATCAAAGCAGCCGACATGATGGGCATCGGCAGAGACAATGTCAGGATCATATCGAGCGATCTGCACGGCAAGATGAATATACAGGAACTTGAAAAGGCGATTCGTAAAGATCTAAAAGCATGACATATGCCATTCTTCGTCAAATGAACGGCGGGGACGACCGTACTATGAGCATTTGATCCGCTGAAAGAGATCGGACGTATCGCGAAGAAGTACGATCTCTGGTTTCATGTCGACGGCTCGCTTGGTGGCACATTACTGCTGCATAAAAAGCATAAGGACCTGCTAGCTGGATGTGATCTCGCCGACTCTTTCACTCGGAATCCACATAAGATGATGAATATACCGATCCTCGCATCGTTATTACTTGTCAAAGAAAAATGAATACTCGAAAGAAACTTTCATGAGGTGGCCGATTATTTATATCAGGGAGGAAATAACGATCTTGATAGGTACAATCCAGCGGTCAGATCTATTCAGTGCGGAAGAAGAAATGATGCTCTTAAGATACGAACGGCGTTGAAATTTCTTGGTCAGACAGGCTACGAGAAAAGAATCAATAACCAATTTAAAAATGCTCGTTACGCAGTAGAGATCATAAAAAAGGATAATAACTTTACGTTGGTGATGGAACCGGAGTGAGTGAACGTGTGCTTTGAGGTGATGGGCACCGATATAAAGATTTTGTGTGATCAGTTGGATAGAAGAGGTTTGATAAAAGTGTCGTATGGAAGCCGGATGGGTAAAGATTTTGTGAGAATGATGTGTGTGGACGCCGATATGACGAAAAAAGATATAGAATATTTCTTTGAGCAGATCAGAAAAATATTGAAGACGCAGTTGATATAATAATATATAATTCATTGTAGACCTATGATAGGACAGTTCATATTACTGAGTGTACTTGTATTTCTCTCTCCCCTGTTTCCACCGGTGGTAGTGCCGTTTTCCTATACGGTGATAGGATGGCTGCTGGTTGACCATGTGAATCCGTGGTTGATCGCTGCGATATCTGTCATCTTGAGTACCATAAGTTGTATGGTAACGCGGCTTCTTTGGGTACATCTCCATGAAAAAGTAGGAGCGTATCAGGAGAAAAAACAGCGTAATGATTTTTTTTCAAGGGCAGAAAGAAAGATAGAAGCATGGTTTGCTAAAAGAGAGACGATGAATGCCTATGCGCAGAAATTGCAGCGCTATACGGAAAAGAGAAAGGGGAAAGTGGTTCTTTTCATTGTTGTCGTTTTTCTATTTCAATCGGCTCTACCGGACGTATTGGGAATAAAGTTTTTGCATAAGAAAATGTCGTTTGGGATGTTCACGTTGAGCGCCTTCTTAGGAAAGCTCATCGTCTATCTGCCGGTGATCTTCATCGGAAAGACCGCTTTAGAGCTTATAAGAACGAAACTATGACGATAAGTCCGACATATACTTATGCCGATCAGAAATCGAATCGGGAGTTCTTACCGGGCTGGGTGCGCGATCTACCTGTCTATTTGTATCGGCTGTATTTTACCGTAAAAGCCGGTCATCCTTTTTTCTTTTCAAATGTGAATCCTGGTTTTTTCTTTTCAGGATTTGTTGAGCTCGATAAGCACAGCCAATTGAAAGATCTTGATCCCCATGTCTTGCCGAAGATGCTTATCGCGCATGCAGATGAGAGCATCGAGACCATAGAAAAGAATCTTGAGACACACGGTATCACTTATCCGTTCATCGCGAAGCCAAACATTGTTGGAAGAAACGGGACCAATGTGAAAAAGATCGACAGCAGGGAAGAGCTGAGCGCATACAGAATGTGATTTCAAAAAGACATACTCATCCAGGAGTTTCTTGACTACCCTCTTGAGTTTGGAGTTTTCTATTATCGTCTGCCGTCGGAAGAGCACGGGCACGTGACATGAATTGTTGGGAAGGATTTTCTGTTTGTTGAGGGAGACGGGGTGCATACGTTGAGCGAGCTCGTTTCGTCACACCTCAGGGCAAAATATTATACAGAGATGATCCAAGCTATGCATCCTCAGAAACGAGAGGCTGTCGTACCAAGATGAGAGGTCGTACAACTCAGCTATATCGGCAATCACTGTAAAGGCGCGATCTTCTACGATCAGTCCGCATTAATCACACCCGAGTTTGAGAAACTCTTCGATACCGTCAGCAAAAAAGTGCCGGGGTTTTTCTGCGGTCGCTATGATCTCAAAGCGAAAAGCATTGAAGAGTTATATGCGGGCAATTTCAAAGTACTCGAACTCAATGGCGTCATCTCTGAACCAACTCGGATGTACGATCCATCACGAAATTTTCGAAAAGCATATAAAGTGATGTTCTATCATCGAAAACTCATGTATCTCATCGGCAAAGAAAACCGCCGTCGTGGCATACCATATATTGGAATCAAAGAAGGAAGAAGAATTATAAAGAAATATGGGATGTAAGATTTATGAAAACAACACTCCTCTATATCCCTCTTTCTTCCAGTACGACCCATCAGCAAATACAATCATCCCGGAAATTTCATCACTCTCAGCCAAAAACTTTTTCCCCTGCTCTACTCCTGAGACGAATACCGCTGTACTATAAAGATCGGCCACCATGCAGCTTTGTGCAGAGATATAGACTCCTGCAATATCGTTTACAGGCTTACCAGTATGAGGATCTAATAGGTGATGAAAATCTTGCACTTTTCTTTTTTTGCCATTACTGGCAGCGACCGCAAAGCCATCAATGGTAATAGTTCAAATGAGTTGCTCAAGATGGAAAGGATTCTCGAGACCGACATTATATCAGCCATCGCCGATCATATCACCTCAAAAATCTATCAGAAAATGATCATATCACGCCTCACGCAATTTTTGAGCAACGCGATCAGCTAAATATCCTTTGCCAATTGAGCCGAACTCTATCTTAACATCGTTATGCAATGTTAATGTGTGACCGCTGAGCGTGACATTTTTATAGCCCACCGGCCCTGCCGGCTCCTGCTGCTGAAATGAGTACTCTTTGTCGTAACCGTATGATTCCAGCGTGCGAATAATCGTCGGATCAAATTTCCCTCAAGTCTTTTCCGCAAGCTCTAGCATTTTACGCACAAGCATCGCAGCTTCATCGTCAAGTTCTATAGCCTCGTCCTGTTTCGCGTTCAGCTCATCCAGCCGATTACCAGGTATAAACCTTGAATAACGCTGCTCAAATCTATCACACATCAAAAAACAATCCTGCACAAGTTGTGTAGGATCGCTTTCAGACATTATATCTATCGTGAGCATTGATCAGCACGACTGCTTACTATTTTTCCAATGCATGGAGCGCGTCATTAAAAGATTTTGCTGTGAGACTTGAACCATTCACATAGCTTACATTTACATCCTTAATGTTTTTACCCACGATCTGTCCTGCAATACCGCTGATAAACTGGTCCTGGAGCACCTTACTCTTTGGAGCCTTCGCAACATTTTGCGCAGAAACCGCTGTGATGATATCATTCTCGATAGTCACTGTCGCATTCATGAGCTCAAGACCTGCAGGGCTATTATATGTTCCGCTGAGGTTGAATACACCATTGAGCACAGCTGTGATAGCAGCTTTAGCACCGGTATTAACGGTTTCCACTTTTGTTTGTGTCTCACCGGTAAGAGCAGCATCGTTCTCTACAGTTGGTTTCAGAGTACAACCCTGTAACGTGAGAGCGATCATAACTAAAAATCCAAAAATCATTTTTTGCTTACTTGGCATACTCATTCATATAGTAATTAATATAAAATACTCGCTTACTATATATACTCATATACATTAATACAACCTTAATATGAGTGGTGTTGCATCTCAAAGTCAGTTTTATAGTATACCTCATAATGCTTACCGATCATACCATCATCATCGATGGAGCACAGATACGTTATACTATGAGTGGAGACAGAACGAAACAGCTTCTTGTTTTTTTGCATGGCTGGCCGGGATTATCGTTTTTGAAAAGCACCGTATTGCATGAGTTAGAAAAAGATTTTCGGGTCGTTGCACCAGAGTTGCCAGGGTTTCTCTGATCGGAGCCATTGAGATCGTACCATAATATTTTTGAGCAGTATGCGGATGTGATATGGAAGATCGTACAGAAGGAAAATGGAGAACATAAAAAGATTATTATCATGGGTCAGTCTTTTGGTGCGCCGATCGCTAGTACGTTTGCGGAAAAGTATGGCGAACATGTGAAAGCATTAATTATTACGGATGGTTTGATGGCAGGGAATCATCAGGATTTTTTGAGATTGGTATTATGGAAGCATGGAAAGAAGATTAGCAGGATGTTTTTGCGAATGCCAAACAGGGTGAAGAGGGCTGGGTTGAAAGCATTTTACGGTGTGAGTAGCTCGAGTAAGAGCAGAAAGCATAACAATGCGTTGATAAGAGCTAGGGTCCCAATGATCAGCAACCGCCTCCCCCTTTTTATGCATTCGGTGAGAAACGGAGGAAATTTGTTGCATAAGACATATGGCGATTTTCCTATCATCATGCTGCGATGAGACAAGGATGGGAAGGAGTTTAATGTAGAAGGTCACTGCCCTATCGACCATGCGCAGGAGCTGGCGGAGAAGTTGAAAAACGAAGGGAAAAATGTACATTTCATTACGCTGAGTTGAGGACATACGATCTTTTATCAGCAACCTACCTATGTTATAGAACAGATGAAAAATATACTCCACGAGATTGGAGCATAACTACCCCTCGTATGCTTGTTTCAACACATTAATATCCAACTTATGCATCTGTAACATCGCTTGCATAGCTCTTTGTGAACCAGCTGCATCTGAGCCGCCAAGGTACTCATATAATTGTTTTGGCACGACTTGTCGTGAGAAACCATATTTGTCCTTCAGCCATCCGCACTGACTCTCCTGTCCTCCATCTGCAATGAGCTTATTTCGGAAGTGATCTACCTCCTCCTGTCCATCACAGTTGATAACAAATGAGATACCTTCGTTGAAATTAAATGCATGCTCCCCAGGAGCATCCATAGCGATGATCTCCTGACCATCGAGCATAAACACCGCATGCATGACTCCGGTCTGTGGCGCCTCATATGGCGCTGTAAAAACTATCGTAGAGTTATTGAAAAGTGACGTATAGAGAGTCATCGCCTCCTCTGCTTTTCCATAGATTGCATTTGCAAACATCATACATGGTCTGATTGGTTTAGGCTCCTGGCCTAAAAACAACTGCCACGAGATACCAAACTTATCCTGCACCCATCCATATCTTTCACTGAATGGATAGCTACCTACCTCCATCAGAGATTTTCCTCCATCCATTAATGCATTCCGGTATCTATCTACCTCAGCAGCCGACTGACATGTAACAAAAAAAGAAACTGAAGGATTTGGTGTAAAGATCGGTCATGCATTGATCGCAGCGAACTCTGTTCCATCTATCGTAAATGCTACTGTCATCACTGATCCTGCCATCCCTCCGGGAGATCCTTCTGGATAACGAGCAATCGTCCCCATTGAGCCGTTCTTAAAAAGAGTCGTATAGAACTTTGCAGCCTCTTCAGCCTGTTTATCAAACCAGAGAAATGGAGTTATTTTTTGCATTATGAAATTAAGATAAGGGTATAAAGAACAATTTCCTCACATGAATATAAAAAAAATCCGGCGGTATGCCAGAAGTTTTTAATCGTTCTTAGACAATAACTTTCCTACGCCATCCAGCAACGCCTGCGTCGATCAAGCTTTCTCTGTGCTGGTGATAAAATATTCCGGTATCTGGCGCATCATCGTACCAAGCTCGTTCATAAACGCCTTCACGTTTGCCGAAAGCTCCTTTTGGCTGACCTTATCGCTCTTAGTGAAGACCAGAGAAAACGAGATATGCGACGAATTGAGCCGGCTTATAAAAGCCAGGTCCGAATGCTGCGGTGGGATCTTGCTATCGATGAGCACAAACACGCGCTTCAGATTCTTTCTTCTGAGGATGTATTCCGATATCATGCCCTGCCGCGCATTACTCGCCTCCTTCGAGACCTTTGCATAGCCATATCCCGGCAGATCGACAAGATGCCAGTTCTGTATGTTATTTTCATCATCCTTACTTTCTATCTCAAAATAATTAATCAACTGTGTTTTCCCCGGCTTCGGACTCGTCTTCGCGAACTCCTTCTTACCGCAGATAGCGTTGATCAAGCTGGATTTTCCCACATTACTTCTACCTATAAAAGCATACTCCGGCATTTCTGCAGGAGGACATAGATCGTAACTTGGGCTACTGATAACAAACTTGGAAGAAAGGATTTTTGTAGGCATGAAGCTATTGTATGGTAAAAGGTAGAGAAATCAATTCAGTCTCTCTACCACCCTATTGAACTGGAAAACAATTTACGTAAGATGAAAAAAAAACTTTAATTTTATTATAAAATACGTTAAATGAAAAATATTAATAATAAAAAAGAATTATCATCACCACAACAGGGGAAATTACTCGGATTGTTAAAAGCGCGTTTTGATGAAAACATGAGTCGCCATAAAGGTATGACGTGGAATAAAGTGCTTGAGAAGCTAGAAGCGAGTCCGGAGAAATTATGGTCACTGCATGAGATGGAAAGCACAGGCGGCGAACCGGATGTTATAGGTTATGACAAGAAAAAAAATGAATATATGTTCTGTGACTGTTCAGCAGAAAGTCCGAAAGGACGTAGAAGCCTATGTTATGATCGCTCAGCATGGCAGTCAAGAAAAGAACATAAGCCAAAAGATAATGCGATGGATGTGGCAAGTGCGATGGGTATCGAGATGTTGACGGAAGAACAATATAGGCAACTGCAAACACTTGGAGAGTTCGATACAAAAACATCAAGCTGGGTAAGAACGCCTGCTGAGATCAGAAAACTCGGTGGCGCCATCTTTTGCGATCGCCGCTACGAGACTGTGTTTACGTACCACAATGGCGCAGAGTCGTATTATGCAGGTAGAGCGTTCCGTGGGATATTAAAAGTGTAATGTTTTTCACAGTAACAAAAAAGCTTATACACTTTTCGTATAAGCTTTTTCTTTATAATTATAGTTTTGTCACTCTCATCAGCATCAACATCGCCCATCATCTTTTGAGCGGCTCCATAAGGTCTGTAGTAACAGTAATAACTTTCTTGGTTTGCATTGCTTCCACGTGTTTACAGTATCGACACTCCTCAGCCCAGTTGTTTTTTTCGCCATAGATCAATCTTGAAAGGATCGTTACAAACTGGACCTTGGTAACAAGATTTGTTGGGTCAAATCTCTCTGCTACGCTACCATCACCGTTGAGACCCATAAGACCTAACTGACAGGCAAGAACCGCATATTTCTGCATCTCAGCAGACTGATTTGCCATATCGGCAAATTCACACTGCTTTGTCGTATCAGGCTTTCTATCCATCACATTCATGACAAAGTTAGCGATCATCTTTGCCGCATTGCTTCTTATCAGCAACCCGTCCATATCAGCAGCCATACAGTCAGCCTTCGTCGTGATAGCATTGCGCGATGCAAAATAGTAGACCCCTTGCTGTTCTTTGTCTGGACATATACCAGCAACAACAGGCGCTGGCTGCTCTGCAGCAACAACGATTACATTTGTACCCGATGTTGTGACATCTCCAGTACTGTTTCACGTTCATGCAGATCAGTCTGTGCTAGATTCTAATAATAATGTTCACGTAGCCACAACGGTGCCAGTCGAGCCATCACTCTTTTTTTCTCCTACTGGCACTCCTCCATTGACAAGACTTATACCGGCACACAGCCCATCATACTGTGTAGGCGACACATCTCCCAACGGACAATCATCTGCAGGAATGATTCTTCTTTTCCCTCATCATACTAAAGCAGCCGTCATCCCGGCCAATATAACATCATAATCTTCCGTTTCTCCGAAGACATTTGTTGGTGTGCATGGATCTATAGTAGACTCATATGTTTGTTCTATAACACGCATCCTTGTCGTACCATTTACTCCTATAGTCGGTACCGTAAAACTGAATGTCGCCAGAGAGTTCGCGGTTAAATTATTTGCACTTATACCCAGTCTTTCACTTGTCTCAAAAACTCAGTCCTGATCGTAATCTATCCATGCCGCCACTCCTTGGCTAAGAGGATATGTACCTACCCTGATAGTGATAGTATATCAGCTTCCTGCGCTCAGCGTGACACCAGTAACCGCATAGTAATACGTATACGCTGGACTAGCACCGGCACCGACAGTCGTATTATCTATCGATCCGTCATCACCAGTTAAAAGCACTCTCGCCACGTAGTCGCCGTCGGCAGTTCCATAGGTAAAGTTTGGCGTACAATAGTCTGCCGCGGCAAAGCTCGCCACAGAGACTCCAGCCACAACGAAGAAAGAGAGCAAAAGTTTTTTCAACATCAAGAAATATATTGGAATATAAATAAAATCCTTTTACAATAAATTTATATGTAAGGATAACCTATCTATTTACAAGAAAATTAAAGATTGCTTATTTAAAAATTCTGCTGATTATGTATTGC
>JAGOPC010000046.1 GCA_017992195.1 Patescibacteria group bacterium | reverse complement strand
ATGGGTTTGCAGCAAAATCGTATCCAGGCGATAGAGGCGGCGCTGCAGAAGAAAAACAGACGTTTCCTGTTGCCATTGCAGCTGAGACAAGAGCTACCGCCGCCGACGGCTGATGATGGGATGTCGGACGACAAGACGCTTCGTTACTCGCGCCAACTCATCGGCATCATCCAGGCGAACGATCACCGCCGGTATATGGTCTATACCGATCCGAACGATCAGAGCAAAATGCTTCTCGACATCACCGACAATTTCGAAAGGCAAAGAGATCTTGCCGCAGTAAGTCTTATCGTGCTTCTTATTATCGCGACAACCAGTTACCGGATCTCAAAATGGCTTGTTTCTCGCGGACTCAAGGATCTGTGCACTCTTGCTGCCGGCGTCAAGGATGCCAATATCGAAAACCTACACACTAAACTTGAGATGGCTCATCTTCCCCCTGATGACGAGATAAACATCGTTGCGCGCGCGATCGACGAGATGAAGGTGAAACTTCACAATCAAATCTCTTCCATTAAAGATTTTGTTTCTCACGTATCACACGAATTCAAAACACCGCTCATGATCATGCGCTCGGATATTGATCTTGCGCAAAAAACAAAAGAGTACGATGAACTCATCGAGAAAAATAAACAAAGTGTTGAACACATGCAAACATTGCTTGATGGACTTCTTGTATTAACTACTGCGCAAACATGAAAATTAACAATAACCGAAATCAACATGAGCGCACTTGCTGAAAGAGTGGTCGAAAGCATGCAGAAAAAATATATGGATAAAGACGTGATCGTACATAAACACATCGCGCCTCATGTATTCGTTGCTACGCATCAGGGAGCAGCCGAAAGCGTTATTTCCAATGTGTTGGATAACGCCTATAAGTACACAAAAGAATGAGGAACTATCACCCTCATATTACATGAGAAGGAGTGTGTGATCACCGATACATGAATTTGAATTTCAAAAGAGCACAAAGAAAAAATTCGGCAGCCATTTTGGCAGGCCGATAAAAATCGCCAGGATGGAGTAGGACTCGGGTTAGCGATCGTGCAGAAATTATCAGCAATCCTTTGATGGACGGTAAAAATAGAAGATAACATTGACGTGAATAGTAGTGAGAAGTGAGAACAATGAACCAAAGTGACTTTTACCTTTCCCCAAGAGTAGAGATGAAGATTTTGTTGATCGAGGATCAGGCGCAGATAGGAGGTAATATTAAGCGTTATCTTGAGCTGGAATGATTTGAAGTGGATCTGATAGGTGATGGAAAAGAGGGGTTGGATAAGGCTTTGTCTCAAGTCTATGAGCTACTTATTATTGATCGAATGCTGCCATCGATGGATGGTGTGACTATCGCGAAGAAAGTTCGTGAAAAGAAAACGGGAGTCCCGATTATCATGACGACAGCGAAAGGGCAGCTAGAAGATAAAGGTGAGTGATACGATGCAGGTGCTGATGACTATCTGGTGAAGCCGTTTGCACTGGAGGAGTTACTGATGCGCATCAAAGCTATCTTGAAGAGAACTGAATTGCCAACAGTCTATCGTTTTCATGATATTGAAGTGCTGATCGATGAGCAGCGCGTGATCAAAGCAGGGAAGGAGGTGAAACTTCCACTCAAGGAATTTCTATTGCTTGAATATGTAGCCCAACGCTTGGGTCAGGCTGTCTCGCGTACGGACCTGATCGATTATATCCGGTGAGGCGATAGCCGGGAGAACGACTCGACGCTCGACGTCTATATCGCAAACCTTAGGAAGAAGCTGGGGAAAGACGTTATTGAGACTATTAAGGGATTTGGTTACAGGATCATGTAGCTTGCATTATGCAATTTTCGTTGACTTGACAAAGCAGAAGAATAAGATCTAAAAACAAAATTGATCATTAACACAAAAATCTCTCACCGCAAAAAATATACTTATGGAAAAAAACATACAAATCCTCACTGCAATAATTCTCATCATAGCCGCTTTTATGGTTTATAGGAGATGCCGCAGGGCATACCTTATCAGGAAGATCTATAATGGAGATATCACAAAGGCTGCGGAAAAATATAGCAGCTTCTACAAAAAGATACGCAAACTACCGATCTACAATCCGCTGAAGGAGGAGCAGGAAAATGTGGAAGCTTTTATCGGAGATTATGGCGACCTCCCGGAAATTCCGTCTTCTATCATAGAAGCAGAGATAACAAGGTTAAAGAATCGTTCTCTAAAAAAGCGTTATCAAACCGCTGCTGCTCATGATGTGTCGTATGTCGCGGCATTCCTTACTCCGGAAAAAGAAAAAAAGTTTACCATGAAGCAGTATTGGGGTTATTATGAGAAGAAATATATGCCGTTCGAGGACCTTATCTTGGACGGCGGCATGACCGAGCAACTCGTTGCTGAACTAAGCGAAAAACAGATAATCTTTTTCGGTTTGGTAGGCATACATAGCTATCTTGGCCGAAACTTGATTATCCTTGTTCCTTATGAAAGAGCAAGCGATGATACTGTAGCAAGTATGCCAAGCGACATCGCTTTGTATGACGGAGTCTTCGCATAAAAAATTATTGTTCACGCACTACTAAAGTCTCTCATCATGAGCGGTAACAAAAAAGACAATGGCTTTTCGAAAGTAAAGGTCCATATACTTGTTTCGTCTGATTTCTATGAAAAGATTTTTGAGCGGAACGCGCACCTGATTAAAAAATCCCAACCAGGGCAAAAACGAAAAATAACTTCCTCACATCCCGTTAACTGTAATAAGAAGACGGGCAAAAAGAAAAAAT
>JAGOPC010000045.1 GCA_017992195.1 Patescibacteria group bacterium | reverse complement strand
CCAAGAGGCGGCGTCTTTAGAGCGATCAGGAAGAGTGTCTTTCTGGAGCATGCCTGATATGACGATAGTCGCTATGCGTTTGAGGATGATATGGCGAGCAAAGTTGGCCAGGCATTATACGTACCGACGGCTATCTGTTACCATAACAATCCGGAAAGCACCAGCGAGATCTTCTCACACGAGGTGCGAATCGGTGAGTCACTGATCGCCAAAGGAATGCTGAAGGAGTATCTGAAAAAATATAGTTTATATGTAGTTTCATTTTTTCTCATTGCACTTGTAGTGATCTTATGGTCGACTCTCCTGAGTATTCCTTTCCGGAAGCTGCTCTTAGCTATTGTATGTGTGCTTATTTTTCTTATCATGATCGTCAGCTTGAAAAGGGCTGTCACAGAGAGATATCGGTCACATCTCCGGGCTGTGCCGGTCGTTCTGGTCACTAGATGAGCAGGCTATATCCGATGAATGATTCGTTATTTTGGTTTGAAGTTACGTACATCATGAAAATAGAACATCCGCGCGATCCGATCTATATGAAAGCCTGTGCAAGGGAGGCTCAGTTTTGGATATGAGCTGATGACTATGCTGAGATCAAGATCCCAGCGAGAGTGACAAAGTATGAGAATCTAAAGAGATTTGGCGATGCGAGAGGTGATGAGATCACCTATTTGAAATCTCTGGGCACATTTGCGCATGGTGTCTCACTTGGCTCTGGAGGCGGAAGCTACGAGCTAGGATTGCTCAAAGAGTGAATCGTGGAGCATTTTGTGTTTATTGATATCAGCGAAGGAGCATTGGCGACGCTGAAGAGTAATGCGGAGAAGCTGGGATTATCAGATAAGATTGAGACGCGTATACAGGACTTTAATTTTCTCGAGTTGCCTGAAGACACGTACGATTTTGTCAGCTGCCAGAATATGCTCCATCATATCGTCAATCTTGAGGAGTCGCTCTATGCGATCAACCGCGCGTTGACTGACGATGGAATCTTCGTCACTAATGAGTGTATTGGTGAAAATAAGATGTACTATACTGATGCGAAGATGGACTTCTTTAGAGAGATCCAGGACCAGCTACGCGAGAAAGGCATCGCCGTAAAAGAGTATCAGAGAACCAATCCGCATGTGCTGACCAATAACTGTCCGTTTGAGTGCGTGAGAAGCACAGACCTGTATGGAATCATCTCGTATTACTTCTGAGAAAATGCGATAAGACATGCTGCCTATGGCCATCTGCAACACGCCTGGCATGGGCTTACGGACGATACGAGCGACACATATTTTGATCTGTTAGAAAAGTTCGATGAGTTCGTCGCTGATAATGAATTAGTCCAAGCAAATAGACTGTACTGAATATATAAGAAGTCAGATAGACCGCTTCTCCCCTCTACTCCACGAACGCAACAGGAGAAGAAAGCAAACATCGGTGTGAGCGCTATCAGTGAGCGTTCATTGATGAATCGATGAGAAAAGCTGAGAAAATATCTTCCCGGCGTATACAATATGATCAAACGTCTCTATTTTAAAGTCAGATAGCTAACGATGACTCAGGTATCTATTATTATTCTGAATTACAATACGCCGGAGCTGACGACTGCATGTGTGCAGTCGATCATTGCACATACGAGCGGAGTGAACTATGAGATCGTGCTGGTGGACAACGGTTCAAAGCCAGAGAGCAAAGCATACTTTGACCAATACTTAAACGATACACCTAACTTGGAGATCTACTACGAGAACGTAAATCACGGGTTCGGAGGCGGAAACAACGTCGGCTACAAACACTCAAAATGAGAATATCTATTTTTCCTGAACAGCGATACAATTATCTTGGAGAACTCAATAAAAATACTTTACGATCATTATAAACTTCTTGAAGAAACAACGAAAGTGGGATTCCTTGCACCGAGACTCTACTACGATAGGGCTAGAACAACGAAGCAGATGTTTGGCACAAAAGTGCCAACCTACTGGGATGTACTCCTCTACAATCTACCATTGTTGAAGAAGATTCGGAAAGGGAGGTATGACAAGTTCAGATATTCTGAATGGGACAGGGATACAGACAAAGAAATAGGCAATGCGTGAGGTCCGGTATTTTTCTGCTCGAAAAAATGCTTCGAAGATATAGGAAAGTTTGATGAAAGATTTTTCTTGTATATGGAAGAGTTTGATACGGCCATGAGACTCAAACGCAATGGATATCATAGCTTCTACACGGCTAAGACAAGCATTATCCACTTAGAAGATCAGTCGCCAAAGGTGAAACGGAGAAAGGTGAAGGCGTCGCTGGAAAGTATGATGAAGTTTTTTTGGAAGTACTGGCGGTAGGATAAAGAATAAAAAAAGTTACCGTTATACGGTAACTACTCTCATCATAGATGAGTTCATGCTATTCGATTTTCAGCCATTCAATACCCTCAATAATCGCCTGCTCATCACTACCCGATACGAGCTTATGCGTTAGGTCCGCAGTCTTGCTGCTGGAAAAGCCAAAACAACCTATGTTATCCGGTTTTCCTATCCAAAATAGTAGGCTGTCAAAATGATTTCTTACCGATGAGATAGGCATGATAGCTATATATGCATCGACTGTGACCTGCCAATTTGGGAGGTGCGCGTAACCATGATTTTCCAGAGCTTTTACGATTAGATCAAAATCCCCCAGAGCGTTAATTTGTAGAAGTAGGTGTTTCATTATTTTTGATTTAGGGCTATATTGTAATCACGATAGCAAATAAGTCAATACTTACTATTGGCACCGAATATAAGAAAATTACTCTTTCCAAAAATGACAATCATGATCATCAACCCA
>JAGOPC010000028.1 GCA_017992195.1 Patescibacteria group bacterium | reverse complement strand
TCATTAAGGTGTTGTACTGATCCCTGTGCGCTCATGATCTTTTCTCTTACTTCGTCATTTCGCATCCCCTTTGCCTTCAATTTATCGATAAGATGTTGCACGATGATAGTAAATTTACCTGAGATAGTCTCTCTTGCATACACATTTGAAAAGAATGTTTCGATACCACTCGAAGTTCCGGCAATATTTGAGATCGTTGCTGTCGGAGCAATAGCGAGGAGCAGAATATTTCTTCTCGGCTCGTATGGATAGTTTTCTTTGCTGTAGTCTGCGAACGTCCCTCTTGTTTTCACAAGCTCTGTTGAAGTTTCGAGAGCGGCCTTGTAGATAGTTTCGCCGAGTTTGTCAGAAAGTGCTAATGCATCAGTATGCTCATAAGGAATATTGAGGAAGAGGAGCATCTCACCAAGCCCCATCACGCCCAGTCCAAGCGGTCTGAGATCAAAGCTACCCTTTTTTGAACTCTCCGATACGTAGTGGTTAAGTTCGATCACATTGTCGAGAGCTTGCGTTGCGATCTTTGTTGTTTCTACGATATCTTTCCGGTTGACGCACTCGAGTTTTTCTGCAAAACTCATCGACTCCACATTAATGAGTTTCTCTTTCATGACGAATCTGCTGAGATTGAGCGAGGCAAGCGTACATGTCGCAGTACTGTCTTCGCGGTTTGCGATAGAGATCTCCGTACACATATTTGTTGAGTGAATCATAGCATAATTAGGAGCTTGATTCTTTTCGTTATGTCTATCTTTAAAGTTGATCCGGTAGTTACCATTCTTCGCCATTCTGATCAGGATATCTCTATAGAGCTCTTGGGCTTTTGTCTTTTTCCGCATTCTGATCTCTCCTTTCTCTGCGAGCGCAGCGTAGCGAGCATAGTGCTCAGAAAAAGTCTTGCCATATGATTCAGCAAGTTCGGGACACTCCTTCGGATCGAAGAAATACCGGTCGTCGTTTTTCATAACTCTTTCAAAGAACTCATCAGGAATCCAGAGAGCCGTATTTAGTTTTCTTGCTCTCATCGCTTCGTTACCGTTCGTCTCTTTGAGGTCTAAGTACTCCTCAGTATTGTAATGCCATGGCTCAAGGTAGACCACCATGTTTGATGCTCTTTTTCCACCGATAGCTACCGATGAGACTACAGTATCAAAGATTTTGATAAATGGAATCGGTCAGCATGATGATGAGTTGATAGATCTGATATTTGAGCCTGACGCTCTGAGTTTTGTCATAGACATTCCTGTTCCGCCGGCATATTTTACGTAATTTGCGGTCTCTGTGGCCTTTTCCATGATGCTATCGATACTGTCGCCTACCACACCGATGAAACAACTGATAAGTTGCGGGTGCGTAGTACCCGAGTTGAAAAGTGTTGGTGTTGAATGGAGATATTTGAGTGAAGCAAGTTTGTTATAGACTTTGATAGCAAACTCTTCTTTGTTTTGTTCGAGAAGACTCAGACCCATAGCGATACGCATCCACATCCACTGCACTTTTTCAAGAATGTTTTTCTTTGCGTCTTTCACGAGATATCTGTGTTGCAGGGTCGAGGTACCGAAGTAGTTGAGATATTTGTCGTTCTCATAGTTAATATTCAACTCGAGCATCCCAAGATCGTACTCTTTCATTCTCGGATCGAGAATTTTCTGGTCGATCGCATCGTGAATGTACTCGCTGAAGCTAGAGTATCTCTTGTTTACATCGAGCGAAATGAGTTTCACAAGCTGTCTTGTGGCGATAGTGTCGTAGATGGTATCTTCAGGAATGAGCGGCTCGATAGCCTTAAGGATCAGATTGTCGATCTCTTCGGTCTTTACCTCATCGGGCAATTTCGTCTCGAAGTTCTTGATGATCTTAAACATAGCAACAAACGGATCGTCAAATTTTATATCCGCAAGCACATCCTTGATCGCATTAATTACCTTTTCCGTTTTGAATGGCTCAACCTGTCCATTACGATGAATCACTACTTTTGCCATAACACATTAACAATTTATAAAATTAAAAATGTTAGATGAAAGATTTAGAAATTTGTATATTGGTTTGGAGTGATTTCGAAGAAATTTTGTAATGTTTTGAAGTCTTGTTTCTGGAGGAATTTCAGAGGGTTTTCGCCGATTAAGTAGTGAGGTCCAAAGCCGAGTTCCTCGAGTCTTCTGTCGACGATATATTTAAGATAGTCTACCATCTCATTGTAGTTTACCCCAAAGGTCATGCGTGAGCCGAGGAGTTCTTTGAGATATTTCATTTCAACCTCTGCTCCTTCTATGATAGTGTTTCTCATGTGCTGTACGAACACCTCATCCTGGATAAGTTCAGGAGTTTCTTCGACCATTGTGAGGATCATTTCCATTCCCATCTTGAGATGGAAACTTTCATCGATAAGGACAAGATCCATACCGTTACAGACATTTTTCATCCTTCCTGTCTCTCTGATCGCGAAGTACATAGCGAAGGCAGAGTAAAAGAAAATTCCCTCTTGGACGATATTGTTGATAAGGATCGCATTCAAAATTGCTTTCTTTCCCGCAATGCTGTCCGGGTCGATCTGAGAACCGGCGCCGACGCTGATGTTGTTTGCAGCGCGGGCTACCATCTCCTGTTTTTCTTTCATGATAGGGTTAGTCATGGGCATATTATAGAGCTCATCACGATTCATACTGAACGTGTTGAGAATCATCTCAAAAAAATCTGAATGAATATCTTCCATGAACATCTGCACCGTCATCGCCATCTTTGCTCTTGGATCCATAACGTACGGATAGAATGATTCACCGATAACATTTTGAACAAGAAGCTCTGATGTTACGAAATATCCTACGAGTTGTTGAAAGAGTGATTTCTCTTCGTCGTTCATCATCTTATAATCAACAAGATCGAGGCCGATATTAATTTCTTCAGGAAATCGGATCGATTGCTTCTGCTTTGTATAAAGGTCAGCGAATACATTAAGTTTTTCTGATAGTCTAATACCATCAGTTACTTTTTTTCTTCCAATTAACGGCATAGATGGACTATAAAGTAAGAAGATAAAGATTTTTTTATATTATGATTTGATACTATATCTAGATTTTTAGAATCTCCATGAACACTAGATGTAGTGTTTTTTGACGTGACACGGTATTAGTTGTATCGAATGGAAAATCAACCCTAAAAATGAAAACCCTCTTCGGTTTTCCAAAAATGATAACTAAGTGTTATTTACATAATCTTTATAACCGTATAAAATATAGGTTACACAAATCTCAAAAATGGAGAAAATCTGGGTTATTAACAATCTTTTGACCGTTTTGTGGAAAAAACGTGTAAACTTGACTCTTGAGTAATAGTTCCATAATGAGGTCGAAGGTGAGCTATTTGCCTCTGCGTAGCCATTTTCTGAATGATCATCGCATATCCTTCAGATCGTCCCCAAAACCATGGAAACCTTTAAACATCTCTTTTGTGTCTAATTTCGGAAGCACGAATGATTTTTTATCTGTTTTTTTCTCACCTACTACCGTAGCAGGGGAGCTCGCAACTTTTTCGACAAATGTTTCTGCTTGTTTCGTATTTTCTTTTGCAGTTTCTTTTACGGTTTCAATTTTTCATTTTCAATTTTCATCCGTCATCTCATTACTTACACTTTCTTTTGTAACACTCACTCCTTTTTCTAAAAGTGTTAACAAATATTTTTTTCACTCACTGTCGGGCAACATATCATATAGTTTTTTTACAGCTCACTTCACATCATTGTTTGTTGTATTTGCATTGACGACCATAAGCACATCGCGGATAGTGTGGGAAACGGCATTGAGTGCTGCGGGTATTCATGCGTCATGTACGATGAATAGATCTCCTGTTTCATGCACTTTGATCGTACCACAGTCTTTCGATGCACTTCACAATGCTATCACATCTTTATTCGCATTATCTTTCGATCAGAGTATCAAAAACTTTTTTCACTCGATCGTTACAAATTGTTTCTGTTTTATTTTCTCCTCAATCATTTCCATCCCGCTTTTTATATTTGTCTGTTTTTTCTCGACACACTCAGAAAGCTTTACAGAATCCTTTTTTCATTTCATCGTTACTTCGATCGTATTGAGTAGATCGTTGGGCAGAGGAGTGAGTGGTCAAATATTCTCTGGTAACTTCGAGCAAAGCTTATAAAGCTCATCGCTTTCTAACTGATAACTGAAGGAAACAAGCGTCTTTGCGTACTCTTTTTCTACGTCAACAGTCCTTCCTGCTCTACTGAGAAATGAGTCAGCAACATCGATCGTAAGCATAAACTTTTCTACAGTTTTTTTCTCTGCGGCTGGGATGAGATGAGTCAGATCAAGCATGGTTCATACCATTCATGTGGTTGATGTCGGTCACTCAGGGTGGTGATCCATAACCATCTTTGTTTTGTTTCGTGCTGAATTGAGGCCCTTTGTTTCTCCGCTTTTCACCGTCACTCCGGGGATTCATCCGCCATCCAGAAAAAGCTTTATCACATTTTTATCTTTAAGATTTTCCGACTGCGCGTTTTTTTCGATCTCTTCATGGCTAGGGTAGTGCACAAATGATTGCTTCTTTCCAAATACAAACTTTCTCAATAAAAATATCGCCCCTTCTCCGTCACTATCTCCTTCTTTTGTATAAAAATTACCTTTCTTCGTTCCCGGGGTTACCAAATTATCTTTATAAACGTCGGTCCATACTCTCTGAATCTGCTTTGTAGCTAACTCCTGAGCCTTCTTCTCATCATTTCCTCTTTTTTTAAATTTCTCAACTTTCTCTTTATATCGCTCTTTTACCGTATTTTGCCACCCTCCAAAACGCACATTCTGGCTTTCAATCGCCGCAAAAAGCTCCTGTTTGGCCTGTTCTTTGGTGTAAGAAAGGGCGCTTTTGGCAGGAGTATTGGGTTTATTGGGCTGACTGTGGATGTCTATCGGAGCTTGCGCCATAGTATAAGTATATGGAAATAGGGGATTAAGGGGTATTTTGGCTTTAAATGGCCTATTTTAGGTTAAAAGTATTAATTGACAGATAGTATATTATGTATATAATATATGTAATAACAACTTCTATTTCTTATGTAAACCCCCATGACCTCACTTATGGTTGCTAACAAGGAAAGTATCGTCCATCCAGCTAAAAAGCCTGAAACTCCTGAAGAGAAATTGGCGAGACAAAACGCGCGTAATGCAAAACTTACTGCTTATAATTTAGATATAAAGCAATCTATCGTTCACGCTAAGCCGGAATTTATTGCATTTGTTGAACATTGAGCCTTTGAAGGCTTGCGCTGCAAAAGTATTAAAGAAATTCCTGAACTAGGGGGATTTTATATAGGAACAAACGATAATCGTGATTATATTATGGATAGGTACGAAAACAAACACCAACCTAAACAGTATGCACCTAATAATGATGAGAAGGATCTTAGACAATGGATAAGATTGAAAGTAAGCGATAATAATGTGTATTATGATGCAGCTAAAAATAAGTTCTATTATTGTAATATCATCTCATCTAAGAAGGTTATGCTTATAGATCTTGAAATATACGATAAGCTTTTTGAAAAGATCGCTCGTCCGCTTCCAGCGAAAGTAATGTCTCCTATGGAGGCAGTACAAAAGTACGGAAAGGCTCGTAGAAACCATAAGCGTAGATATTTTAAGGCCGCATAATAGTGAGCGACTTTATTTCTGCTAAAGCTTCTTTTCTCTTGAAAAGAGGCTTTTTTAAATCTAAGAACGATTGACATCTGTCGATATAAAAGTATCATATGCGGGCAAACAAATAATTAACATAACCATTTAAAACAACGCCTATGTCAGTAGACACACAAAGCACTAAGAAAACAGACAAGCTCCTGTATGATAAGTACAAAGCTAACCTGAAAGAGGCATTTTTAGAAGCCTCACCTGACTTTATGCGGCTCGTAACCCAGGGGAGATTCTCGGAGTTACGCACAAAAAAAGTCATTGTTATTCCTGAGCAGGGTTGTTGCATCGCTACCCGTGATAAGCGCGACTATACCCAGCATAAGGATGGCGAGAAACGCACACCCATACCGTTCATCGAACGTGGTGAGCATGGGACGCATACAAAGCTCTGGATTCGGGTCCGTACTGGAAATAAGTACTACCATGCGAAAAGAAAGCAAATGTACATATGCAACATCCAGGATGAGCACGATGCCAATGGGACCGGTCAGATCCTGCTTATCACAGAAGAGCTGTACAACCAGCTCTTTAAAAAGTGATCATGAGGGTATGATAACATTATTAGTAACCGGCAGCATGCTGCTGGTTTTTTTTAATGTTGAGCTGACAAGTCTTTTCTATACTATTGACTTTATGGAGAAGGAGAAGCTGACGCCGGCGCAGAAACAGTATATGGACATGAAAATGCAGCATAAAGATTGCATTCTTTTTTTCCGTATGGGAGATTTTTACGAAGTATTTTATGAAGATGCGAAAATTGCGTCAAAGCTGTGCGACCTGACTTTAACATCACGCGATAAAAATTCATCTAACCCGATACCGATGGCCGGAGTGCCGTATCATAGCGCGGAGAAATATATCGCGAAACTCGTGGCACACGGCTACAAGGTAGCCGTCGCGGAACAGATGAGCGAAGCCAAGGCAGGGCAGATTGTGGAGCGTCAGGTTACCGCGATCATCACACCGGGCACATATATACAGGAGTCACAGAAGCAGTATTCTTATATCGCGGGCATCGCATACTCTGGGGGAGATTTGCAGAACTATCATGTAGCTTGGGGTGATTTCTCTGTCGGACAATATCGGACCCAGAGCTTTGGAGCGATAGAGGAGCTGCTAAAATTTCTATTAGTCTTGTCTCCATCTGAAATTGTTATTGATATAGACTTTGCTGAAAAGCAGGAGGTCGAAAAGTATATGAGTAATTTCTCACATTGTTTAATTTCGACCTACGATCAGCCTGCGGGAGTGGATGAATTATTACAAAATATTCTTGGAGTACAATCGCTAAGCTCATTTGGAAAAGCTCTTGAAGACGGTAGAAAGCTGGTGTTCTCATTGTTAGTTAACTATTTACGCTCGGTGCAGAAGAGCAGTATACATACGATTAGCTCGGTTGCCTATGATAACTCATCTGATGCTGTGCTGCTCGACAACGTCACGATGAAAAATCTGGAACTTTTTTCGTCGCACTATGATGGAGCGAAAAAGTACTCCTTATTAGGCGTCACAGATTACACAAAAACAGCGCTTGGTGCCAGACTTTTTCGCGAGATGCTGACGCGTCCGACAAAAAATATTTCTACAATCAGTCGGAGACAAGAGCAGATCGAACATTATATAGCACACAGAGACGATGCAGAAAAAATTTCACAGACCTTGTCCCATATGCTCGATATCCCAAAGATCGTCTCGCTGATTCTTTACAAGAAACACGCGCCGACGACGCTTGGAAAGCTGCGTTACGCACTCTCATTGGCAGAGCAGATTAAAGAACCCCTCCTTACGTTAGGTGTAGAAGAAAATGTGATAACACGCTGTGTGGAGTTGTTTCAGTATTTAAAAAATTTATTGAAAGAAGAAGGCTTGAATGATGAGATAGATTATATTTGTGATGGCTTTGATGCGGAGATAGATGAGTTAAGAAAGATAGCGTATCATAGTGATGAGTTGCTCATTGCCTATCAGCAGGAAGTGGCTGCTAGTTCAAAGGTTGCAAATGTGAAAGTGAAGTACATCAGCAATCAGTGATATTTTCTCGAAGTGACGCCGAAGGATATTTCGGCTTTTGAAGCGGCGGCTGTGAAGGGTGATCCGAAGTTTGATTTCATTCGTCGTCAGACGTTAAAAACGGGGGAGCGTTACATCACTCCGTATCTGGAGGAACTCCAACATAAGATCCTGGCTGCGCAGTTTCATCTTAAGACCAAAGAGCAGGCGCTCTTACTCATTGCGAAAGAAAAAGTGATCGAGGCTGTCAGAGCATTGACTGCACTTTCCGATGGCATCGCTTGGCTGGATATCTTCGTGATGCACGCACTATTTGCGACTGCTAAATGATGGATCAAACCACAAGTACAGAATCAATGAGTCCTCGAAATCACATGAGGTCGTCATCCGGTGATCGAAGAGTACTTGCCGATCGACCAGAAGTTCATCGCTAACGACCTGCAGATCTGATCGGGCGAAAGCACGTTACATATTATTACCGGACCTAACATGGGAGGTAAGTCGACCTATCTGAGGCAGAATGCGCTGATCATTCTTCTCGCACAATGTGGGCTCTACGTTCCCGCAAAGAAAGCAGTGATTCCGGTGGTGGACTGACTCTTCGCGCGCGTGGGAAGCGGTGACGTGATTGCAAAAAATCAATCAACATTCATGACTGAAATGATCGAGATGGCAAATATCTTACACAATGCTACTTCAAAATCTTTCATCATACTTGACGAACTCGGACGCGGGACTTCAACATACGACGGACTCGCACTCGCCCAAGCGATCGTTCAATACATTGCAGAAAAGATAGGAGCAAAGACGCTTTTCGCGACACACTACCATGAACTAATTTCTCTCGAGTGACAACTACCATGAGTCAAAAATTACTCCGTCTCTGTCTATGAAACCGACAAAGAGGTCGTCTTCATGAAAAAAATCGTTGCAGGAGGAGCGAGTAAAAGCTACTGACTCGACGTCGCAAAAATTGCTGGTATACCAAAACTCATCACAGACCAGGCAAAGAAATATCTCGATCATCTCGAACAGACAAAGACGAAAGAGCAGTGAATTAAGGTTGAATGACTATTCGGCGGCGTCGACTTCGAAGCGATCGAAACGAAGACGAAATATGACAAGTTAAAGAGAATTCTCAATGACATAGATCCAAACAATGTGACTCCACTACAGGCGTTACAGCTGTTAGGGAAGTTGAGGGATGAGGTGGGGAAATAGTTTTATCTATTCGTTCGTAGTATGAATAAAGTTCGTATTTTCTTGAGTCCGATAAGGGAACTTTCAAGGCATTTCAGTCTACTGATGCTGGTTTCTGTTCTAAGATGAACCATACAATTTTCATATGTTTATATTATGAAATATATTGCCTGAGGCATTCAGCATTCTAATGCGTGAGTCTTTTGGTTTTGAATAAGCATACTTATTGCTGCGATTGCGGTAAATTTTGCCATCCAGTTTTTCAATAATTACTATATTAACATAGTAATGAGCAAAACGTCTAGCTATCTGAACGCGACATACTTAAAACGTTTTTTACAATTAGATAATAATATCGTTGAACAGTATGGGACTTGAAGAATGTCTTCTATTTTCCAGAAATGAATTGTTTCTTGGCTGACATTGCTTCGAGAGTTAACCACTTCTCATGTAAGAATCGTAACGGTTTTTCTAATCACTCTAGTATACCTTGGTTTACAAGGATGGCGATTTTTGCTGGCGGGTGTGTGAATAGTTGTCGTAATGACCTTGCGAATTAAATTCTTTAACAAGAAAATAGAGGTTTATAGAAGAAAGTGAAAGGAGATTGTAGGTGAAATTGATAGAATGCTCGTGAGATGGATTATGTCTAAATTTGAAATATTACAACTGGGAAAGTATGATATGGAAATTTTACGTGATGTAAAATTGCAGCGTCAGTGGGCATTAACAAGAATTAAAGAAAAGCTGCGAGCTAGTCTTTCGTATGACGGTGTAGCGTTTCTGCTTCAGATCGCGGTTGCGGCAATGCTTATATATATAGGGTATTTTGCCATACAAGGGAAGTATTGATTCGATGAATACGTCTTCTTTGTGTGACTAATGACGCTTTTCAATGGCATTATAAATGATGTCTCTGGTATAGGAAAACAATACTCTGACTTGCGGATTCATATTGATAAGTTATATAATGTCTTATATGATAACTCCCAGCAATCTGAGACTACATTTAGCGGCGATGTATTCGTTTATAAAACCTGAGCTATTCAGTTTGATGATGTATCTTATACGTATGGGAAAGGTAAGGTTATAGATAATCTCTCGTTTAGCCTTCAGTGATGAAAGAAGATTGCCTTTGTTTGACCAAGTGGGGGAGGTAAAACAACCATCACAAAGCTGATTTCCTGATATCTACAGCCCACACAATGAAAGATCTTTATTGACTGACAAGACCTTTCAAAAATAAATATATCTTCCTACTACCGTCACCTTGGTTATCTCACCCAAGATGCGCTTATTTTCGATGGGACTGTAAGAGAAAATCTCGTATATGCTTGTGCGTCTGCTCCAACGGAAGAGCAAATGAAAGATGCGTTGCTTCTTGCAAAATGTGAATTTGTCTTTGATCTTGCTGAGTGACTCGATACCGAGATCGGTGAAAGAGGAATCAGACTCTCAGGCTGACAAAGACAAAGATTGGCAATTGCTAAGCTGTTTCTCAAAGACCCTGAAATTATTATTCTTGATGAGCCAACCTCTGCGCTCGATAGTATCAATGAGCAAGCCGTTACCGAAGCGTTTAATAATCTTTTCGCATGACGTACCGTCATCATTATCGCACATAGACTTCAAACAGTGAAACAGGCAGATGAGATACTGATGATAGAAAATGGAAAAGTAGTCGAGAGAGGAACGCATGAGACATTAAGCGTTGCATGAGGGACATACCAGAGGATGTTAGAGTTGCAGAGTTGATTTGTTGGTTAA
>JAGOPC010000044.1 GCA_017992195.1 Patescibacteria group bacterium | reverse complement strand
ACAATGATGGACTTGTCCACAAGTCACAACTCGCAGATCGCTTCGTCGCAAATCCAAGCGATGTTGTCTCTGTAGGTATGCAGGTCAAAGTTAGAGTCCTGGAGATAGATCTCGACAGAGAGAAAGTGAGTCTCAGCATGAAGACCCCAGGCGAGAATAATAGCATACCAAGACCTAGAGAATCTAGACCAGAAAGAGAAAATAAGGTAGATGAGAGTAGTTCTGGGATGAAGGGGAATATTAGCCGGGGATAAGAACAATTGAAAAAAGGGATAAGCACATTATAATGGAGAAAATTTATCAATTATCATATCAAAAATGAGTGCACGGATACAGGGGGCAATCGACTACGTGACCAACTATCGACAAGTTAATCAATACGTTATCATCAGCACATTGAGCAATTCGACATTCCGGATAGCATTATGAGCTCTCTCTCTTCTTTTCTATCTTCGCGTGAATGCAAAGCTGCTGAGACACTTAAAAAGACAATCAATAAGACAACGAGTCCAGACACAGAAAAAAGGGCTGTATGACGAGTCTATAGAAAACAGTTCTTTCACATGCTCAAAGTATGGTCATAACGAATATTATGGGGTTATAAACAAGCTTGGAATGGATACCAACTGACATGCAAAATGGTCATGGCATATCTATCCAAACAATGACTGACATCATGATAAAAGAGGAGATGTAACAACAAGCATAGATGGTTCAGGGCACGAAAACAGCACCGGGCCACTAGTATGCAAAATTGCCTGCATCAAACATATCGAATCAAAAGGGTATAGGATCGAGTATGTCAACGAATGGCACTGGTAAGAGAGGAGGCGTATGCTTCTTTTTTCTTTACAAAAAAAGGGCGGATAAACAATCCACCCTTAACCCTAAGTTCATTCAGTTTTACTCATAGAAAGCACTTGCCGGATAATATATGTCGGCAGTTGGTTTCAAAGACCGAAAACCTTCCTTTGTCGGCTGATACTCATAAAAGTAGATTGGATTGCCTGCCATAACACCGCTAATGATGGCTGGACTTTCTACAAATACTAGTTGGCCAATCGACACTTGTGCCTTCGATTGGGACTGAGTTGAAGTGGCAAACGCGAACTCCCTGCCAGTGTTATTAGTAACTTTAAGCTGGAGAACAGAACCCTCCCGCTTCAGCAGTTCGATGGTAAAACCACCCTGAGTAATGGTGTTTTTTTGTTTCTTCTCGCTCTTACCACATGAGCTCATAATAAGCAGTACAAGTAGCACCGCGGGAATAATGTTTTTCATTGAATTTTGTTTTACAGTGAGTTGATTATTTATATCAGGAAGCCTGATACGATTATTATAGTCGCGGAATGATGTTTGTCAAGAGTTCTGATTTTAGCAAATCTTTTAAAAAAAGACCCCGTGCGAAACACAGCACAGAGCTTAAGGGGTTGAAACTTTTGCTGTCGCCATATCGCCCATGAAAACATGGCGGACTACTCATCTTGTAATAATATCGCAGAATAATAATCTATAAACATATTTATTATCTCATGTAGATACTACTATGGATTTTCAAAAACCCCTTCTCGATTTTCTCAGCAAAAATGAGATCCTTTCATTAGCCACATCTGATGGCAAAGAAGTATATGTATGCAATTTACATTACTCATCAGATGACAGTTTCAATCTCTATTTTGCGTCAAAGCCTGATAGACAGCATAGCAAGAACATAGGCGCCAACAAAGAAGTTGCTATCTGTGTATACAATGCAGCTTTCGCTGAAGGGGACGCGTTCGGAGGCATCCAGATGAAAGGGACATGCGTCAACTGCAGCAGGGAAGAATCAAAAGTCGAAATCGACAAGTTCTATAAGAAATTTCCTGATAAGTTCGGAGACGAAGCTAAAGAAATGCTTTCTAATCTCGGCTATAGGGTCTTCTACAAGTTCACTCCTACGCGGGTTAAGCTTATCCAACCGCACTCATGGGAGTTTCCGATAGAGATCCATTTACCAGCGCAGGAAGCGATTCTATAATTTCTACACAGAGCCATAATAGCATGATGGAAGCTATAAATACGATAGAAGATTCAACCATAATTTCCATGAAGGAAAAGTATTTTCAGTGCTTCAATAATCCCGCGTTGTTGAGCCTTATACAAGAAGATATGGACTATGTTTTCAAGATTATTGGACTAAATGATCAGGCGGAAGTTACTAAAATCATACAGGAAATTATTGAGACTTTTCAGACCTGATTTGCTAACTGAGCCGCATTGTCTGAGATCGAAAATCAGATCTATACGATGCTTGGACAGATAAAAATAGAAGATCATCTGAACATTATAGACAAGTTCCACGAAGGTCAGGCTGATCGTTCTCACATCATCACAGAGCAATTGATGAAAGAGATCAGAGCGTATGCGATCACTGGTAAATGAATTGATTACGGCTGTGGTAATGGCTTGGTTTCAGAGTTCTTAAGCAAAACCTATGGAGTAACCATAGAGGGTCTCGACATTAGAGATTATCGCTATCTCTCTGCAAAGTGAGCTTTCCTATTCTATCAATTTGACGGCTATAGTGTCCCAGTTGAAAAAAACACTTATGAGTTTGCTATAGTGACCAATGTGCTTCACCATGAACCAGACAACCAGAAGATTCTCGATGAACTTTACCGCATAGTTAAGGTATGAGGAAGTCTCATCATCATAGAGACCGTACCTGATCCAGACAGCGTCCCTGGTGACTATACTCAGGAAGAAAAAGCACAAATTGCCTTTCTAAGAAACTACTTCAATGATGCTTTCTACAACAGATTTATAACACCACCATCTGCAAATGTTCCCGTACCATGAACCTACGAACTCGCGCAGGATCGAATCAAGAGATTCGAAGCAAGCGGTTTTCATGTGCTAAAAGACTATGATCTTGGCTACGATATAGCTGTTATAAGAGATAGACACCATATGTATGTGTTGGAGAAAAGGGGAGTGACTACCCTTCCAAAA
>JAGOPC010000006.1:14888-43714 GCA_017992195.1 Patescibacteria group bacterium | reverse complement strand
GCTATATGCTCAGTTTCTTATAGGAGAGAAGCCATCATAATCAAGCGGAAAGGGTGTGTAACGATAAGCAATAGTTATCAAGAAAAATCAAGCAAAGTTTTTTTTATGGGAAAAGTTTGAAAAACGGCTCGAATCCTCATTCGAAACAGCGTGTTTTTTATATCATTTTTTTTATTTTTTGGTTATCCATTTTTACAGTTGCTATACATTTTCACAAGAAATTTTGTATGAACACAGCATTACTTATGCGATTACACATTCTTTTTATTCGTTGATATTGTTCGTATGGAACAAAAAAACAAAAGTCGAAGCAGGAAACTAGCACATACCACACTCATAAGCTGTGGTGCTTTGTTGCTGATAGCGTGAACAGTAAGCGCCTTAACGCTCGACACAACTATTTTGAGAAATATACCTTATTTTCAAAAACTTCTCATAACTGTCGACGGAGACTCGACAAGTAGTGCTAAGGTAGAGCTTTCAGGGACGACAAACAACCTCATTAAACTTCCGGCTATTGTAGGGACTAATGATGTGTTGAAAGCACCTATAGGGAGCTTTCTAAACCTTACTCAACTTACATGAAACGCTTTCACACTGGGCACTCTCACCGTAGATCTTTTTGCGTTTGATATAACCAGCTACTACATCACTTTTCTTGGTGGCGGACTCAGCGATGCTTTATGTAGCACAGGCGAGGCGGTTGTCGGGTATCTTTCAGGCGCTGCCATTTGCGAACCGGTGACACTTGTAAGCGAATTGCCAACACCGTTATGTTCTACGTGAGATGTGTTTATGGGCTGGTCAGCGATCGGTACCCCAAGTTGTATAAGCGCTACTGGTTGACTCTTCTGATCATCAGGTGGAGATTATTGGAAACTCTCTACTATTACTCCTCCAGACATTTTCTATCCGAGAGACAGCGGCACGGGATGTAGTCGATGAGAGACTTTTACAGGAGTTGCTGTGGTATGTGAATGAGAAGGTTATGGAGATTGTTACTTTACGGGGTCTTCAACGATGTCTACATCTGGCGGAACAGCCTTTCTCGTTGGTTGATACTATAGCGGCCCTTTAAGCGTAACTTGATACCATCCTTGATATGGTGATTTCCCAAGCTGTGGATGTGACATCGATAGCGGCACACAAGATTGTGTGGTAGACTACTCTACAAGTCCTCCGGTTGGCATTTCACTGTCACCAGCGATTAGTCCGACATGGCTTTCTTTCATAGCTTTAGGTATAGGATATTCGTTTGATGAAAATGTTGGCGGAATGGCCGGCGCATGACTTGGACAAGGATGTGTTGACTATTTCACTTCAGGCTGAGACTCATACGTAAATACCTTCACATATATAAGCAACATATCTGAAGAACCAAGACCATCGTGTAATAATGGTAGTGGAGATGTTGGTGTGGGCTTAGATACACCTCTTGCAAAACTTCATGTCTTTTCTCAGTCAACGACTGACTTTAGCGTTAGCTGTGATTCAGGAGAAGAGGGAGAGTGAGAAGGTACAGGACTTGTTGAGTATTTAGCATCAGAAACTAGTTTTATTGGAGCGTGTCAATGTGATGTAAATATCAATGCAACAGACGCTGGTTGTGCAATCGACCACGTCTATTCGTTACCTTTCAATCCCAGCCTACTTACAGGATTCTATACTGGTTATTGTTCGGACACCAACTTGGTAGACATGACTACCACCCTTCATACAGTGACAAGTTTCGTCGCTGCTACTGGTAGAAGATTATTTTACGAACCAGCTCCAAACCTCTTAAGTTGAGCTAATACAGGATCAACTCTCGTTGGAGATACGCTACTTCCAAGATGTTCATGCGATGTCCTTGGGACAAGTCAAGAGTGTCCGTCTGATGTATGAATAGGAATGTTTACCGGGGTTGACGTAGGTCCTCTCTGTATGGATGGTTCTGGATATAAGATACAGGTAGGTTATTATAGTACAAGAATCGTTCCTTTCGTTTACTACACGAGAGTATGATCGGGAAGCTCATCTGAAGGAAGCTCATGTACGACCGGAGGGTTCATTTCCGGGACATGATCTGCGCCGACATTCAGAGTAGATAATGGTGGTGTCCTTACAACACCATACATCGTTGATTATAGTTCGTTGGAGGGATGAGATTTCTTATGATATAGTTACTCTCTCACCCGCAGTGGGCCAAGTATAGGCTGACTACCAGTATGACCAAGTTGTGATTGTGATATAAGCAGCAGCGCACAAGATTGCTGAGGTTCGAGCATTATCGTAGATAGCCATGCTCCAACCGGTTCGGTGATGTGAACGATAAACTGGACATGTTTCGACAATTATATTGTAGGATGATCTCTGTACTTTGACGAGTATACATCGTATGCATCTGGTACGCTGTTAGGTTACTCGCGTCCTATAGAAGATCCTATTTCAAGTCTCCTCATGACAGGAGGAACAAGCACGACATGATACTACTATCAGCCGATATTGATAGATCCTCAAGCAGTTAAAATCCCAACAGCATGTCATCTTGCAGGCGTGGGCTGTACAAGCTTCTCTCCAAATATCATAAGCTTTTCTACATACCGGGCATTGGATATTGTAGATCCAAACAATATAAGACTCTTCAAGCAGGACCCTCTTGGAGCAGATATGGACATTATCGACACGGGGTACATATGGCCCATTTCAGGCGCAATAGAAAACTATGGAAGCCTTATACCTAGATGTTCGTGCGGTGGCATTGGCGCAGAGCCTGCATCATGGGGTGTTCCGACATATGGATGTATGCCTTCGTGATCGCCGGATCCTATAAGTCTTCCTGATACGGCTCCATACTGTGTTGATGTAAAACATGTACTGGGCGGATATTTCGGTACAGATGAACCAGCATATGACTCTACATACAGCGTATTGCTCCTCAAACGCGTAGCACCGGTGTCGTCTGGATCCATAGCTATGACTGGAGCAGCGTGTACATGTGATTCCAGTTCTTTATCAGAAGACTGCCAGGTCTATCATCCTACCAGCATTGGAAGCGAACTACTGGAGATGTCTCCGATTCCTTTCCCATATACTCCAAGTACCGTAACTTCTCCTACAGACTTTACATTTGATCCGCTACCATGAGTAGGATATAGTTGTTATGACAGTTTCGCCTCAGGCCTCGACACGTATTATCATACGTACGGAACTCCATCTCCTGTCTATACTCCTCTCCTGGGAGTAGAGGCACCAAATGCATACTTTGCACCAGTGGGAGGCGCAGGAGTTGCTTGAGCTCTCTCCATTCCTTATGCCGGTGAAAATCTTGAGGCAATATGATGAAGAGTTGGAATAAATACAAACACACCAACTACGACCCTCGAAGTTGTAGGTAATGTTCGTTTCCGTTCACTTGCGGCAATCGGCCTTAACTACCTTGCTGTAAACGCGTCCGGAGATCTACTTGCCACATGAGACGCTCCTTCATTGATTGGAGAACAGCGGGACAACCATACGTACGTATGAGTGGATGGCATTCACTATCTTGGTTGAGATGTAGGCATCGGAACATCAACTCCGGGAGCCACACTTCATGTGAGTGGCGATATCGTCACTGATGTGACCTATATCGTGTCTGACCGGAACAAGAAAACAGAGATCGTAGAATTAACAAACACACTTCTCAACCTCTTAAACATAAGTGGATATACATTCACATGGATAGCAAGCCAGAGAGATGACATATGATTGCTCGCGCAAGAAGTTGAAAATGTCTATCCTGACTTAGTAAAAACAGTTGGTGAAGGTCCTACAGCACTGAAAGCAGTTGAATATCCTAATCTTACCGCCGTAGCTATAACTGCTCTGAAACAGATAAATACAATGATGCTTAACGCCGGAAGCGCAAAGCTTGCGGAACAAGAGAGACAAATTCAAATATTAGAGAAACGTATTAGTGAATTAGAACTTGGCAATGTATGGGATCCTAGAAATCCTCCTCCACAATAAAAGCAGAACATCTCTTACTAGATACTTTATTCATCTTTATTACTATATTTCTCTATCATGCTACACAACAAAATAGATCTTACAAAGCATATACCCAAAAACCCTATGGTCAAAGGTGTTGCTCTCTTCGGTGCTATCGTTGGACTTGTCTGACTATCGGTATCATTTACCAATGCAAGCTTATCTATCGAAAGCGCCATCAATAATGTGATAGGAACTTTCCAGGAACTTCGCATCACGACTGATGGCTCTCCTGCTGGATCAACAAAAGTTATCCTCAGCAGTGGAGGTATCCGGGTAGATAGTGGAGCGCTTGGCGGACCAGCAGATGGAGTGCTCATGCTTGACTCCCTCGGATACATTACCAGAGGACTCGTCAGCGGAAGCAACATAGCATCAGGAGTTATTACGACTGGCATGCTATCGTTTTCTATCACCAGTGGTGCTGCAGGCTCAGGATCAACAACGTTCAGTTGTCCTGCCGGTGAAGTACTCATAGGAGCTCTGACTGGAAGCGCTATTTGTGCGCCAATTATCGGAACAGGCGACTGTAGCACATCTGGATATGTGTTAGGATGGACATCAACTGGTGTCGTGGTATGTAGTGATCCATCAGGCGGTTGAGTTTCAGGATTTACAGCAGGAGGATCGTCATTATGGCTTCTTAGTGGTCTTTCTGACATCTACTATTGAAACATAGATACGTCTTTTGGTAACGTCGGAGTCGGTCTCGACTCTCCTCTCTCGAAGCTGCACGTCAATGGATCGTTTAGGGTTGATACGTCTTCGGCCTTCACGTTGTTTGCAACTGGCGCAAGAGTTGGTATCAACACCTCTTCACCGGAAGCAGCGCTCGATGTAAATGGAACTGTACGTTTAGCTTCGTATGCTGGACCTGGAGTTATCAGAAATCTTGGTGTGGATGCGCTCGGAAATATCGTAATAGCATCAGGTGGCGCAGGAGGCTTGAGCGGTCTATGGACTGACGGACTTGCTGGAGTTATCTACTACCTTGGTGGAGATGTGGGTATCGGAACTACTACTCCTGGAGCTACGCTTCATGTGAGTGGTGATATCCTTACTGATGCGACCTATATCGTGTCTGATCAAACTCTCAAGGAAAATATCGTGCAGCTTACTGGAGCGATGAGCGCTCTGCTTCAGATCAAAGGATACACGTTCGATTGGATTTCAAATGGTAGATCTGATATAGGATTCTTGGCACAAGAAGTTGAAAGTGTTTATCCTCAGTTAGTAAAAACGTTGGACGACGGATCAAAAGCACTTGAATATCCTAACCTGATTGCGGTAGTGATAGAAGCTATCAAAGAGCTCTATACAACAGCCTCACAGTTGCAGCAAGAGTATGGAAACAATCCAACAGTACAAAGTCTCTTTACCGCATACGAGGAAAACAACGCAACAATCCTCGATCTTAGCCAAAGGCTTGATGTTCTCGAGGCAAATATGGATGCTGAGGATCCAGTAGCAGTACAAGGGAAAGGATACTACATGTGTGTACAAGGAGACGATATGGGTGTTGCTCTCAGCACCGTAAAGGCATTCTGTAATAATACATACCTGCCATTCGTTGATGTGAGAGGCGCTCTCAATCTCAATCCTGACAACACAAGCATCCAGGCAATGTACGACGAAGCGATAGATGATATGACACAATTCTTCCTCGAGAACAATCTCTAAAGAGCATAAAAATAAATTATTTTCTGAACAGATAGAACAAAAAAATCTCCTTCGTAGCAGAGGAGATTTTTTTATATACTATATATTATTTAGAGGCTATTGGCTGCTTATTATCCTTGCAATCCTCCTATATTTTGGTAGAAACTATAAAGATAAAATAAATTATTTCTGATCCTTGAAGGAGCTGCTCATGGCGTTGAAAACAAAAACAGGTATAGGTATACTGCTTTGCGTGTACTTTCTTTCCCACTCATTCACTCAGTGGATTTTTGGATTTTCTGCGCCGGCCTATGCGGCTGAAGAGACGACACAAGAACAGATCATTGCTGTGTTCGTAGATAAGACTATTTATGATAAACATACCAGTGAGATTAACTGGTACGCACAAGAGTACTTACAAAGCCGCAGCTCAGCGACTAAGGCCCTGCTTATGCCTATCGACAAAGACCACTTTCAGGCGCAGGATATCCGGAAGATGCTAGAGAACCTCTATCAGGAAGGCGAGAAAGAGAAAAGATCGGCTCTCGTTGGTACCATTCTTATAGGAGAGATTCCTCTACCAGTGATCAATGAAAACACCTATATTTATCCCAGCATATATCCGTATACAGACCTTGAAAAGCCAACATATCTCTACGACGATAGATCGACGTATTTTATCCCACAAGACAAAGGTGATCATAAGGCTGATATCCGACAGAGTGTAATTAATTTCGAGCAAAGAGATGGCGAATATAGCAAATTCTTCAGCAAGTTAAGGACCTACCAACAGAATCCAACAAGCTACGCGAGCACAAAGATCCGGTACGATGATTTCATAGGGTTAAAAAAGTATTTCGCAGATCAATTTCTTTCATGATATATCAATAATTTTCTCTTTCACGAAGATATCACCTACCACAGGTTTACAAATCTCATCCTTGATTACTTCAAAGATGGCGCAAATGCTAACGCCATCTCGCTTATCAGCGACTATACGGCAAATGTTTCGATGTCTACTGATGACGACTATAGTCAACTTGGAGACGTGGGAGATGAATATAAGAGCGCCATAGATAGCCGGAAAGGAAATCTAAGCTCTATGACTAAGAGCGCTAGCAGCGACCTGGATAAGATCTGAGATGATAGTGATAAGATACCTACGCTCATGATTGGTCAGGCTTTGTCGTCGCTCATCAAATCATATACGGACATTTTTGCCCCTGAGTTTCTCACTAACATCTCCAGTAATATTAGTGCTGGAGGAAGACGAACCGATGCAGATGTGGATGGGCACCTCAAGAAGACGGTTCTCAAGGACAATCTCACAAGCCCTGTACTCCTCGATGCAAATACGCTTATGGAGAAGGCGCTCTACGATAAGCTAAAGACAGAAAACTATGCACTTCATATTCCGATCACCTTACTTTATGAGGAGTATGATTGTAAGCCGCTGCCACCACCTCGACCATTAAAGAGAATTGCGTGAAGATTTGAAAATTTCTATTTTGGTAAAAGTGCATTTGATATAAGTTCAACACAAGATATCTCTATCTATCCGGGGACTTGGAAGAACATTTCTAGTCGACAGAACTTGACAGCATATGATTATACTGCAGCAGACAATAAACAGGATGACGTAGCGATAGACTACACAACAAGATCAGTAGGAGCATCATATGGTATAGCTTCAAGACAAGTGGAAGCTTCAAGAGGATACAATACTCTGCTCGTTCCAAGCGATGAAGAAATCTACAATGCGAGAAAGTGTAGCAAGAGTCAGACGCTTGATGACTTTGTAGGAAAGTATCGGGGAGGTATTAGTCCTCTCAATGTAGACGGTAATACCATGCAGCTCAAACAGAACAATCCAAAGATGGCGTGGAATCCGCGCTTCGATATAACTATTGGTTGACCGGTATATGATGTGGCGGGAGCAAAGATGACGCTTACCAAGATGAACAATGAACTGTTCTTTCTTGATGAGATGAATAACTCGATGCTTCACAGAACACAGCATTACCGCATAGCTCCATGGCTGGTATGTGGAAATCTTGTGCCACCGGGAGAGGTGGATGAGAATCGGTATAACGGATATCCGCATATGGATGGCAAAGATACAGAGTATTTCTCAAAGTTTAATGCTGGTGCAAATGTTTATCTTTCGCCAGATAACACGAACACAAGCGCTCATCAGTGTGGCGAGAACTACGTCTATAAGACTATCGATACGCTTGAATCTCACAGCTCTCCAACTCCTGACCAGATCAAAGCAATGACTCCTCTGACAGCAGACAGACCTATCGACTCTGCTCGTTTTGTAGGATTTAAGGGAATCGGTGGTGGCGCAGTGAAGTTTAACTATCCAAATATCTATAATGTGTCGGTCTATAAGAAAACCTGAACGATCCTTAGTCTCATGACGCCAGCTGAGATTTCTGCAAGCATCAAAGCTTACTTGAAAGACAAGGTAGTTGGGATAAATACACAGCTCGTTGCAGAGAATACAAAAGCCGCTTCATATTATGCGGCGAACGGAAAAGCGTACGACAATCTCAGCTCTATAGATCAGTTCGCGACACCAAAAGGTCGCAACTATAACTTACTGCCAGAGACCTTCTTTATTGACTCTCTCGGAAATGAGACCATCGATTCGGTAGCGAATATCCTCTACCGGCAAAATCTTTGACGATCAACAAAAGAAGCATCATCCGATGTCATGACCGACCTGAAAAACGATCAGGCCTCTCTCGACATCAATAACAAGATCGGTTACGTAGTAGCAAACTATCTAACAAAGACCGATAAACCATCTGCCGCTATCGTTCCAGGCTATGAGCCAGAGGGATATGAACTCGCTTATATCAACTCTGACGGGAATGACATTATTAAGACAACAAGCATTCCTTCTATTGTAGACAACATTACTCAGAAGAAAATCTCTACAGCTCGTGCGGTCTCAAGCAGCGACGCCATGAACGCAGCACTTGATGTAGTCGACACCGACAAGAAAGATAAATGTGGCATCGAAAAAAACGCAACGGTTCCTCTACTGAAATGGCCTTCTGCTCTTGTTTGCCGGATGAAATCACTCAAGGAGATGTCTCTCAAAGATGTCGTAAAGATCAACTTTAAGAACGCGCAGTGACCCGTTCTGTCACTTGATCAGTTTAAGGACACAGCCACCGCACGAGGTGACAGCTTTCAAAACTACAGCGAACAACGACAAGGATTATTGGGAAACAATGATAAGAATAATACAAGTAGTACGAGTACACTCTCAGCAGAAGCGCAAACACTTGTACGTGCGCTCGATGAGACGCTCAGTATCAAACTCAATAAAGCGGCAGTCAGTCTCGACGAAAAGAACGATCTCACCCTTTCCCTCAGTAGTAATTTCGATATGGGGAATTTCACCGTTCGTATCACGGGGACCGGAGAGAACTGCCCTGTCGTAGGATGAAAAAATGTCTGTAACAACGAATACTCTTTTGTTTCAAATCTCTTCGATACTCCACGCGCAGTTCCTGTAACGCTTGCAAACAACAAACTTGGCTCAAGCGTTATCAATGTCAAAGTTTGTCAAAACGTCCGCTGTACTGAGCAGCAACTTATCGTACCGATCACTGCAGGCGCGATGACTAATGTGACTATCGTGACTCCTAGCGATAAGGCTCTCTATGGTTCTCAAATACCTATAGCACTCACAGCTACCGATAGTTACGGTAATTCTATAGAGCAAACGACGACCACGTATAGACTGAGCTCATCAGCAGGAACTATTATTTCCAACGACAACTCTACCACAGGTCTTGACCTGCAAGAGTTCGGCGTAAACCAAAACTACTATCTCGATCTCAGCGATGTTCCATCAAACACCAAGGATGTGACTCTCCGCCTTGAACCCCTCAATGCCGGCACTACGACAGTAGCTCCTCGTGCCACAAAAACACTTTCTCTTACATCAGGCAAACTCACGATCAAATACAATACACAAACCGCCTCGGCCATTAACGTCACGCTTCCCGACGATCTTTCCTCTTACTTCAAATCTCAAAATGGTGTTTCTCAAATCCAGGAGTCTTCTATACCAAGGATTACCGTCACACTCACGACACCAGATGGAAAACCTCTCGACTCTGTCGGAGTTATAAAAAGTACGCAAGGATTGCTTCTCCCGGGGAAAGCAATGCAGACCACATATACACTTGAATGAAAAGAAGTTATAGCGAAAGAATTTATGGAACAAGAATCGTTTACGATCAAATGAGGAGTCGCGACTATATTACTCTATCCATCATTCCGTGCAGGCGACGACACACTGACGCTGGAGATTCCAGGGCTCCCTCTGCAAAACATACCGGTGACAGTAAAGCCCGCATCACCGTATCGTCTGGCGATCCAAACACCAGAGAGTATTCTCCCTTGAACAACAGCATCTGGTATGGTGCTCGTCTATGATAAATGGGACAACGCGGTGAATGCAACAACTACCGTATCATTACAATCAATTGGTGATCTGCAATTTAATGGTATGACAACCGGCACAGTAACGACCGATGAAAACGGCTCAGCCCCTCTGCTGCTGACAAGCGGGAAAGTTGGTGGAACACAATATATCTATGGTTCTATTAATAATGTGGATAGCGACAATCAGATTCCCGATGCGCAAAGCATTACTGTTCTTGCTCCTCAGCGAAAGCCCGAGAATATGAATGCTATGTATCTCCTCCTCGGAGGTAGCGACCGAGGTAACAGATGGAACTACTTTGGGCAACAGTGAAACCAAGCCGAGGAAGTCCTTACGTCATCAGACAAAACTCTTGCAGTTACAACAATGCTCACCCATCCTGACCGCATACTTTCTTCGTTCATTCGTCTGAATAACAATGGACAAATCTATGATGCAACAGCAATTCCATTAATAGTAAAAAACAATGATCTCGCTTATGATCTTGCAGAGAAATGATATATCTCTCTCGGCGGATCACGCACATTTACATTAATACAATGATCGGGAACGCAGAAGATAAACGATCAGCAACTTATCTATACTCCCGAACAGACAGATAGCGTAACAAGTAGCAACGAGGTAAAGAACAACACGATCATGATCAATGGTGAGCCAGTATGGTCGCTTGATCCAGCAAGTCCGCATATAGCACAAATAGTGAGCACCAGTAATTACGATAGCAATCGTGATCAGATCCGGGACGTAATCTACCAGGGAAACCTGATTGGAACACTTCGTTTACACGCACGCGTTGATGCAAATGGCATGCACCTCCAGGACAGCCTGGGCGTGCAGCAAACCTGGCTCGGAGGTTCGACCAACAGCCCTATGGGATGGATGGTCTACGAAAGAAACAGTTCTCCTCTCAGTGCGCAAACTGCGCGAGCTGGAGGTATCGAAGACAGCCGCGACACAGATACTAATACGAATCGGAGAAACACATTTCAGGCAGCAAGCGCATTTGCGCAAGGAGATGCCGTGGGCGCAGCGACTCAACACGGCGCATCTCCGTTCCTGATAAGTCTTGGCGATCCTATGATCTCTCGTCAGAGCAACAATCCGACCGTGAGCGGGACTAATTATGATGCAGGCCAAGGCAAGACCATCTTTACCGAGACGGAGAAAAGCATCTCAAAGACCGTACCATTTGATCTAGACAGAGATGGACAAAAAGATTTACTCATTGTGTATACAGATGGTTCAGCAAGAATCCTCAAGAACGAATGAGGAAAAGATCCTTATAGGAATCTCTGAATGTTGATGATCATCGCAGATGGTATAAAGGACCTGTTCGTCTGAGATACCGATGGTAACGGCTATCAGGACATTATGGTGCAAACCAATGATGATAAGTTAAGGGTATATAAGAATCAGGATGGGAAGATGGACGTCGATGGACGTCAGGTGTGTCTCGCTATTCCGGATGGAGATAAGAACGTGAAAAATGCACATGAGATGTTTGTGACCGATATGGATCATGATGGAAATATAGATATTGTAACCAACGATACGATAGGCAACATCACACTCTTCTATGGTGGCGGCTCATCTGCAGGTGACAATTATATTTCGAAGGATAAAGCAACCTGTGACGATCAGCGGCAGACAAGAGTTGATGCTCATAAAAAGCTCGTGAAGTCGTATGGCGTTTCACTCACAGATGGCCAGAAGGTCTATGACAACAGCCTTGTTCACTGGAAATGACTGGTAATTCCTGAAGAGATAGATGCGAACGATGACAGTGAACAAATGGCGCTAGCGAATGAACCTCAGTTCCAGAATCTACTGAAATGAACCAGTAGCGACTTCTCCGCGCTCAATGTGAACAATATAGTGAACAGCGGTCTTCCGGAGGTCCTTCAATACTCTGCTTCACCTGTGAGTACACTACCTGTCTATGAGACGAATTTGACGAGCGACACCATTGCTTATGAACCCGTTCGTCTACTCGATAGCACGACACCAGTTACCATCTATAAGCAATATCAGAAAAGAAATAACGAGACTTTAAAAAATGGCGACCAAATAGATGTAGCGATCACTATCCAGTCAAACCAGGCAACAACCATAACCTATCTCGACGAGATCAGAGGACCATGGGAGCTCAAACAAAATGACGATGGAAGTATAGATACATGGAACAGATGAAATCTGCCAAGTGCGGCGACGATGGATCGGAATATCTCAAATGGCTACACATTCATGCTGGATAACGTCACTCTCAAAGCATGAGAGACCATCACATTCGGTTATACTCTGACCTACATAGCACCAAAGCTCGTAAGCATCTCTCTCGAGGATACAAACAATGACACATATGATGACATTAAAACCTATGCAACGGACAGCTGTATACAGGGCTACCGAAGCTTCATTTCAAACAGATGAAAAACATTTGCCGAGTCGTTCATCGATCTGACAAGCAATGTGACGGCCCTCCAGAAGCAGTCGGAAGACGACGTAAAAACAGCCATCACTGAGGTACAGTCTAAGATAGACACTGCTGCAGACACGCAGAGTCCTGACATCCAAAACATGCCGGGTATGGCAGATCTCCTTGAAAAATGGAATGAAGGAGACGGCTTTCTGCAAAATGGAAATATCAATATTGGTTTCGATAGTCCTGAGCTCAGCAAATTTACAGCTGAGGCAGAAAAAGCTGTCGACACAGTTCTCAAGGGTATGTGCCAAGGGTTTCAACTTGGCAAAGGATGAGCGACAAGCGGTCCTCCGGTACCATTCAACATGGCTTTCCTCTCTCCCGGAACATACAACATTTTCTGATGTAAACTTATGGAAGACAAAGGTCTGCCAGCATTCTTCTATCCGGGAACCATTTATGCCGGACCATACACTGTACCATTCCCATATGGACAAAAAGGTGCTGGCGACGGCTTCTACCGGGCACAAGGTGGTGTCTACCCTTCTATGATCAGAATCTATGTCTCTCCTACATTGACTATGGGTGTGGGCGTTGCTATCTGTTTCGGCTCATACCAGGCGGGTATCCAAATGCCAAGTCCATTCAGACACATCGCAGGTAACTGTATAGTGCTTGCGAAAACTTTCGGAGCAAAAAATAACAATAATACTAACACCAACACACAGGTTACTGTACCAGCACGACAGTACGATCTCGCGAAAGGTTGACCATGTAACCGCCCAAGTGAAAACCCTGCAAAACCATCTTCTCCATTCGTACTTTCAACCTCATCAAATGGTGGTTCAAATAATTCATCAACCAGTAGCAGCGTAGGAGCAAATCCTTCTTCATGAATGCCTCCGTCAGGAGCATATGCATGAGGGCTGATCAATTTCGACCAGGAACCAAAGGCCGTATCGGTAAGTAATCCAAGCGCTGGAAGCAGCACACTACAATGAGGCAAAGCATTGAAATTGCAAATTCAGTGAGGTAATGTAAGAGGCCTCGTTAAGTGTATCATCAACAAATGGCTCGACAACCAGATCAGATATGTCATCAATAACCTGACGAATCTGTCAGTGAACCTCTATCTGCCGGAGCTTTCTACGCTCTTCCAGGGATTTGATAACCTGTCACTCGACAAGCTCGGCAGTCTGTACAATAGCGTTCAGCGCCAAACAAGTAGCACTGAAGCAACCACGCCATCAGCAAGACAAAGCGTCGTCAAGAGACTCTTCACGAAGGAAGGAATGAAGCAGAACAGCAACGCTGTTTCAAATCCATTTGATGCGCTGTCTACGATGTTTGAAAACGTACCGCTTATTAAGGTAAATACCAGAAACATCAATATACAGATACCATTTATTTCTCAGGAAGATCTCGTAAAGTACAAAGCCTATCTGGATGACCGGCTCAAGAGAAATGAGAAGATCCTTCAGGAGTGGACGATGGTAGCGCAGGACGCTGCAGGCAAGTGTGATACATACACTAGCGCATCTGACAGGAGTGCCTGTAAGGAAAAGCTGGCTGCTTATGCAAACGTCAGCCTCAAAGCAGGTCAGGTGATCAAAGCTCTTAAGGGGAATATCAATACGCTTGAAGAGTACAGGAAATTCCCGCTGGAGTTGAACAAGCGGCTCAGCGTTTCGCAAAGATATCTGACTGAAGTCTCTGATACCGTCGCGACATTCTTTGGTAGTCTCAATCATTGGTTACAGCTTAACTCAAGAAGATTCGAACAGTATGTCGACGCTATCATATTAGTTATAAGCGCAGTCAAGACCTGGCAGGTACTCATCGACTTCTCAGTAAATCGGAAAACAAAATGTGGCAAATGTAGAGTCGACAATTACGACTTCTACTCATGCACACTCAGTCTCCTCTGTATCAATCTGCCAGTGTTACCGATTCCTCCGTTCAGGATACCGAACATAGATATCGATCTGTCGAACATTAATGTTGGACTAGATATACTTTTGCCAAAGTTCAACTTCGTACCAAAGAATATACCGTTACCAAGACTGCCTGACTTACCCTCTCCTCCATCATTGGATCTGAAGGTCGATCTTAATGTGATGATACCTCAGATACCGGTACTGCCGACTCCACCGAAACTACCGGAGCTTCCGTCATTCATACCGAACATCGAGCTGAATCTGCCAAATCTTCCTCCTGCTCCACGCATACCAAAGATCGCACCACAGATACAGGCAACACTCAAAGTGGCTGAATTTATCGCAAAGATTTTCTGTATCGTTAAAGGTGGTATAGGTCTGGTATCAGAGAAGTGAGTGAAAACAAGGATCGAACAAATGACGCAAAGAACCTGGGCAGTTGAACCATTCGACAGTCTTGCCATCACCAAAGTACAGCCTCCTCTGAAGGGATTCGATATTCATATCGACACCTATATCAATCTGCAGATTAACTTTAATGCAGTCTATGATCTTCTCAGCAAGCTTGCTCAGCAGGTGAACAAGACCACGAATGAGGTCTTCAATCAATACGTTGTAGAAAACATAGCAACGGTCTCAGACAAGGCGTGAGAGGTCGGAACTGAAGCACAAGGCGTGGTCGATAAGTGAAATGTGAATGGCGTCAACATACAAGGCATGAGCTGGCCTCAGAGACGGGATCTACAATATGACAACACAGAAGAAGGTATGATAGAGCTCCGCAAAGAGATCTATGCATTGCAAAAGAACGACACCTCTGTAGAAAGACTAGCGAAGCTTCGCAACATTGCCGACTTCATGGATACGCCTTCGGAAACGGCAGGGAATATTGATGGACTTAATGAGCTTCACACACAGACAAATATGATAGTCAATGATAAGAAGGCTGAGATCAGTGATATACAACAGAAAATCAACGATGATTATGATAGCTTCGTACAATCACTTCAGACAATTCTCGTAAGCGATGATACACAGACAGCCACACTCAGCGCTTCTCTCTTCACTGCGAACGAAAAAATTATCAATACGATCTCTTCAGAAAACGCACCAGAAGAAAGCTATCTTGAGATCAACAAGAAGGTGATGGATGGCTTCGCAAATGCGCTTAACACACACTCCGCTGAAGACCTTAATATGTCTCTTCTGACATATAATGAGACAAAGAACTATGTAAATCAGACTCGCAGTTCGATTAATGAAGGGCTACTCGCTATCAATTCTGATAAGCCACTCCTCGCAGCTACGACAGACACAACAACCGACAGCCACTCTATGCACGACATGACCAGTGATGCGGGAAATATGCAGGCCGATGTAAGCCAGTATGTAAAATGAATTTTTGTGAAGGATTCGAATGGTGATATGGTGAATGTGAATAATAGAGATGATATTATAGATACCCTCCAGGTGAATCAGATTCGCGAAGACATTAATAAAGACAATGAGGATGACATCATCCTTCGGGATCAGCAGCAGGTTTGGATCAAATACAGCCATCCTGATAAACAACAAAGCATGACGATCTTTTCACGTCTGTATCGCACTCCAACATTTGACTCTCCAAGAGACGTCGCAAATGCAGTATCAAAGGGCGGTCGAATAAGCATTGCAGGAAGTACATTCAAGATATGGGACACTTATACCGCTCCGCATGGATTCGCCGTAGAATGACAATCATACGACACCCTTGCGCTCTCATGGGATAACGAACAAAGCGATGGTTATATGGTGCAGCTTGCTGAGAAAGTGAATACAAGACACGACCATCTAAGCTCTATCAGCAACGAAAATAGCAATGTGAGATATGCTCTCCTCCTTACATCAGGAACAAATCTCGATGGACTCTTCATAAACACCGATCTGCTTGGTGGCCAAAAGAGAGTATCAGACCTGGTAAGTAATAGGACGATCGTACAAGTCTCTTACTATGATCCTGCTGATGAGGCACTCGGACTCGTACTGAATAATCTCTCAAGAGATCGGCACTATGTCTCGGTTGCGAAACTTTCACGCAAGAGCCTCAATAGAAGCGCAATGCTGCTCGAGAAAGCATCTCCGCGATCACAGCAGGAGGTTGGCTGAACTCAGCTCGCAGCAGACAAAATCGGACCGACGCCAGCTGTCACGCTCGTCAGATCTGCGAACGGTAATGTCGAATGACAGTGATTTATGCTCGAGCCGACGATCGGAAACGCCTATTCTCTTGCTATCGTATGGACCGATGATGCGTGAGTCAAAGACAACAGTGTCAGATTCAGCAATGGCAACAGTCAATCTTCTGCAGGCGGAAAAACAACCGTCAGCTCACTTCCATATAAGAACAACAGCGACTCATTGGTCATAAGCGCACAGGACCAAAATGGGAACACTGCAACGTATACGGTTAATATCAGCCGGAAGAAGGCTACGATCGAGATCACCGACATTGATCATCCAACAGACACTTCAAGCGTTATCGACACCTCGATCTCTGAGTGACTAGATAAATGAAACGTTATATTCGAAAGACAAAGAAACAACGCCCGAACATTACTGAAGTGAAAAAATACAACCGACGCACTTGTTTCGCTCTTCCCACTGGGCTTTAACCAGCAAGCCCTCACCGGATGAGTGTTCATCAAAGACAACACACTCGGTCTCTACAATCAGGAAAACAAACGTATCGGTAGCATAAACAAAGACAATGGACAACTATCTCTTGATGCCGCATTCAAAGACAGTATAGATGTACAGGTAGTATTCACATCCAACACGCCGACTATTATTCTTAAGGAGAAAGGAACCGGTAAGTCTCTCTTCTCTATAGTATTAAAATGAAAAACAGCATTAAATACGACCGTTGCAGACACCGCAAAGCGGCAACAGAGAAAGCTTGATGACGGTTACGGCCAGGCCTTCACCAACGGAACATGTGTAGCCGATCTGCAAAATAAGTGCCAGATCTACATCAGCACACAAGGAACGATCTGGATTCCAAATGAGTACAAGAATGAATTCATAGGGAAATATTCATTCAATATAGGTAGCAATGCTGTCACCATAGAGTTCATGAATCGCGAAGGAACATCAGTAGCTACAACAAGTTTTATCTCTCAGCCGTTACCGTAAGCCATGAAGATCTCTACGAGCGCTGCTCGAAAGCTGATAGGAATCGCATCGATAGGAACACTGTTCGCAGTGACCTCCTCAGCTTTTGCAGATCTTCTCTACGATTGCAGTCTGGTGGGAAACGATGTAAATACGAAAATCGACGGACTTCGTCTCACGACAAAAAATCCTCTGAACAGAGACGACCTCAGCAGCTCTATGAGTAATCTGAAAGCCTACTGCTGTCAGATCAACATCGCAAGCGATAAATGTGCAGGGCCAAAAGAAAATACGAGCAACCCGGAAAGTCCATACGCATTTGACCAGATGGTCAGCAGAGGCTTCTTTAAGCTCGACAACAAGATAGACGGCAGTAAAGACACAAAGGGAGAAGAGCGAGCAAAGAAGGTGAAAGAGTGGACAGAAAGCGGCAAGTGAAAACTGCCGGTCAGCATACAAAACACCTTTGTACAAATGTGGCAACCAGCGAAACGATATGAGCCGAATCTCAATCCGTCCACCTGTGAGATAGACAACTATGACAGCCTTGACCTGGCGGCAAGATACACTGCCGTCTGTAAGCAAGCTGCATGTATTACACAAAGATTCACTATCGCAGTCAGTGATCTCACTCCTCGTTACGATGAAACAAGCTGTGAAGCTATGGCAAAGAAACGCATCGAAGATGAGATGACGTATATACAGACACTTATGGTAAGGAAGAGCAACACATTGATGAAAGATATGTGGCAGTCATACACACAAAGTTATCTGCTTGAGACAAGACGAACAACACTCATAGATAAATTCTCTAAAGTAAACGAAACATTCTCTCTGGTAAATGGTAAAGTCCAGGAGTGAACCAGAGTCTGCTCCGCAGCAGGCGGTTAAACCAACACAACAACCAACCCTCTAAAATCTAAGCTCTATTATTTCTCTTTATTCAGTATGAAATTAAGAACCCGATTAGCCTGAAGCGCAATTGCTTTGCTCACGATGTGATGCTCGGCAGTTTTTGCGGCGGACGAATCGGCAGATAACTCAGCGGATGAGTCTTCATCGTGCGGCACTTGTTCAAGCACCTCTCCGATCCTTGAAGAGTACATCAGTTTCATAAACGAGATGATCTCGACCCTCAAGAGTATGGCGCAAGAGAAACTTAAAGCAGCGGGCAACAGAGACGTCTCTTCACAGAACGCTGAATCTGCGATATTGAATAAGATCGTCGACAATCTCAATCAGAAAGGCCAGACCGCTGTCACCTTTGGCGTGCTGATGGAAAGCCTTGGCAAGCAGCTGATCGCAACGTCTGCTCGTCAGGAGCTCCAAGTGATGACGAACTCAAAAGCACTGATAAGAGACCGACAAAAGCTCGACAAACTGGATCAGAGTATCGCCGATACACTGTTTGAGCTGTGAGAAGCTGGAGTCTTTATATCCAATCTCTCAGGATACAAGCAAAGGATTTCCGACATATTTAAAAAATACGCAAAACACGATCCAGCATTCCTCGAGGTCTCAGGGGATCCGTCCTCATCTGCATCATCGGTTATTACCGCTCTCTGGCACGTCAATCAGGCCTACAAGAGATTTCTCGCAAGTAGCAACACCGACGGATTTGACGCATTCAATGAAAATTATGCTGACAAGCTCGGTATCACTCTCACTGAAGTCAACTACACACAGCTCGTTGAAGAGTACGACTGTACAAGAGGATTCAACAAGTGTGACGCCACCTATAAGAAGTTTAGCCAAAATATGTCCAGCGTTGGTAAAAATGCACAGCAGCAGGTCAAAAGATCTACAGATAAGATCAAAAAGGCTCTCGCGAGACTCAAGTGTGCCTTCGCTAAGCAGAATGACATCAAGTGCGAACAGATCGGATTCACCGACTACCAGAACAATCTTCTAAGGAGTCTGCATGGCATTCAAGGCCCTGCGGCTAATAAAGATGGAACCTCTGCTCTCGCGAACAGCATGAAAAACGTTGGTGATGCACTCAAGGCACAGGTCAACGACGTAAAAGATTTCTACATCAAGAATGATAATCAACAATCATATATCGCAACTCCTAAAACGGCCCTCCTCGACGTCAACTCACCTGACATAGCAACACAGAACAACTCTGACAATCTCTATGCGAATTTGATGGGTACCATAAATGATACAATGGCGAAGAGTAAATCCAGCCGACAGGAGTATGTCTTTGCTGATCCAAAAGTGGTCACAAGAGATATTCCTCGTGCCAGCATCCTTGTCCATAACTCTATTAATATCATCGGTGCGGCAGACAAAAGCAAAACCCTTGTGCAAAATTTTGGCCAGGCCTGTGAAAATCAATGTAGTAACCTCTGAGGTATTTGTTATGCTCCAAACAATTAACACATGAAAAACAAACACACCATCTGGGTGTCTAGTCTAATAGTTGTACTATGAATAACTCTTATAGGAGCGCTCGTTTTCCGATCGCCCAAAAACGCCTATACTGGAGATACAACGAAAGAGTCATTCCTCACGGGACTACTCAATGAACTCTCTGACGCAAAGAGTAGAAAATGACTCCTCGATATCTACTGCACATACACAGCGAAAGCACAGTGATTTAAAGATGCCGGCGATCAGGGTCTCTACTACGATCCACAACAGTCGCTCTTTCTCGGTCTCTTATGTAACCAAAGCGCACCAAGGGAAAAAACCAGTAAACTCGTCCGCTGATATGACTGGTCAGATCTGTGACTATCGGGCTGTGACCGGGACGGCAACATGACTTCATGTGATTTCTCCGTATTTCTGCCAAAACTCTTCGCCATCGTCATGAATGATCTCAGCAAGCTAAAGGTCTCTCAACTCTACAGCTTCGAGTGATCCTCTCCGGAAGAGGCCGCCAAAGCATTCTCCGACACTTACTTCGGCCCAGGCGACACGATCTGTGGCAGCAAAAATCTCTTCTATCTGGGCGTCACAGAATGATCCGAGAAAGAGGCACCATGTCTCCACCCTCAAACACATACCATTCTGGTTCAATACATCCAGCAGTCCAAGCAAATTGCAGATCAGACAACATATATAGACGCATCGAAACTCTTCACAGCAAAACCAAAGGATTGCGACAAGAACTCCGATCAGTTCCTCCTCTGTGCTTATACAAATACTAACAGTACCTATAGCCGAGAAGCATTCCACAATACAGTCTATAACGAACTACTTTTCTATAAACTCCTCATCTCGATAGCAAGCGACAGGTTCAAGTATCCTGAGTTCAATAAGTTCCGTGTCTATAGCGACACCAGCGAAGAGGCAAGGCAAGAGATCATCCGTCTCAGTCAGGAGGCCTCTCTCAGTCAGGACGCAATCATCTACATGGAAAAAACCTTACAAAATATGCAAGCCACCTTCCCTGTCCACATCGGTCTTCTTGCCTACTACGAAGACGTCCTCGAGTTCAGGAAAGCCCTCGTCAAAATCTACACCCCGATCCACCAACTCTATTACAAACTTAGAAACGTCCAGCAAAAACAATAACTTTATCCACCACTCATTCAGACTCCACTCATGCAGAATATCATCAAAAACTATCTTTATTCTCTTTCATCTATCGCACTGATAGGTAGTTTTCTGATGGCTTCTTTACCTGCATACAGCGTAAACATCCTACCGGTGGATACGATCATCCAGCAAGCATACATGCGTGCAGCCCAGGGAAATGATTTCAACTCTCTGACAACCAGCCTAACCAAATGAGGCAACGTCTACGACACAGCCTACAAGTTGGCAAAAAAGAACTCGCTCGGCGCAGTTTCCGATACGTTCACCAATGTAGCGAACAATCTGAACGCTCAGTACAAATGTTCCCTCAGCTCAACCGACGTAGCCAATATAGCCGCGTGAGACGCCTCGCTCAATGCCTCTCTGGCTGGACTCGCGGGTAAAACAACCCTCGCAGTAGACTCAGCAAGCATGGTAAAAAGCTGTGTCCGCGTCGTCCAGTGCGCCAAAGGCGTAACAGCAGCCACCGATGTGAAAGCGCTCACAGACTCATACACACAGGGAACATATCCACTTTGTAGACAGATCATCTCAGATGCCTATTCGAACACCCTCAGCATCATTTCCAGACAGAACACCCTCGACGCGGCTAACCATGGAGACGACATTTTCTATAACGGCACTCTCGATGACAGTCCCTACGACCTGCTCAAAGATATGCAACTCATCGGCGACGTCCTCTTTAAGTCAAACACTCCGGCTCCTCAGGTCATACTCTACAACTATCCAAACGTTTCATCGAACAACAATGGGTTTACCTTCTTCAACGCAACCAACGATGGTTCACCCAACCTTAGCATAACAAATAACTGATGATCTTCAAATAATGGCGGGACCACAACTACGAGTACAACCACCACTTCAAACAACCCGGTCACGATGCAGTTTACTACCAGCCCAGATACATCCACAAAGAGTCTCACCACGTCTCAGAGTACAGGTCTGCAGGAGCTTATAGCATACAATCAGATGCTCCAGCAAAGAAATACGACTACCAGTTCTACACAAGGCGGCACGACTAACCAGAATAATAACGTAGCCTCATCAAATGGGCTCTTCTGTACCACACCAGCCACTGCCGTTGAAGATCCTGCCGTAGTCCAAAATCAGCTCCTTGCCACCCAGCTTGTTCAGGCAACGATCACCGAACAGACGCTCTCTCAGTACAACATGAGTATAAATACCACTCAAGCAACCTATGACACTCTCACATCAACGCAATTGCAGCAAAACGATGGTGGAATCAATACTATCAGCAATCTTGCTAACACTCCTATAGCGGCAGATGGCACCAATCCTGACGACCCTACCGAGGCTGCTAACTCATGTATATCAAAGTGTGATCCGCTCGCTCCTGCCGACAAAGCAGTCTGTGTTTCTAAGTGCCTCTGTGGCGCAAAACGAAGTAGCAATGGCATTTTCGGCATTAGCGTCTGTACCGTACCGGTGAAGCAGAGTCCTGTCATAGCAGGGAAGACCGTTAAAAGTGTCGAAGAGATCGTCGACGAGATAAACACTATTTTCAACGCCCTGAAGAACTCCGGCCAGCTTATCAAGCATACAAAGCAAAAAGAGTTCCTCGATACCTCTCTTTCTAAGATCAAGTTCAATAAGATCCTCTCATTTGACATGAACGTCGCCTTCAAGCCTATCTATAACGCTAATCTCAATAAGGAAAAGAAGCAGGCCGAAGATTCTAAGCAGGACGCCATCGCAGATCGCGCTCGCCAAGGATCGTACGATAACACTCAAGGGAAGGTCGGTGTAGAAAGAAACAAATATATTATCCTTCCAAGACCTGTCCAGCAGCAGCAGGAAAACTCGACTCTTGCAAGTAACGATTCACCTGCGCCATCAAACCAGATCGATGACGGCCTTCCACTCACGATCGCAAAAACCCTCAATAACGATATGCTCAACGCCATAAGCGAATTCATCACCAAAAACGCCCAGCTCCGGCAACAGGTTGGAGAAACCATGAATGCAATTAATACGACAGCTGGGAACTTAGAGAAGAAGATACAGAAAGGAAAGTAAAAATAAAAAAAGTCTCTTTAATAAAGAGACTGTGAACTAGTGAACCCGATTACATTAGTGTTCAGCATAAGGACTCGCGAAGGAGATGGCTCCACCTATAGAGTTTAGCCTTTCTATCATTTCTTTTTGAGAACGCTCCCACCGCAAGATGGCGACTATAAACATCAGAGCAAACAACCCGATTCCCCCTAAAATAATAGATGGAATAGAATTTACGTTTTTGCACACGCCGATTATCCCTCTAATAAGTGCAACCACGCTTATTGTTACAAATAAGGTAATAATACTTATACGGAAGGATCGCCGTAGCAGAGACTTGCGCTTAATTTTTTTCATTTCTATATCATCGAACATAACATGAGTTTTTGTATGTGAGAAAGTATTATAAACAATCAGCCGAGACATGTCAATAGGACAGAGAATCCTCTGCTTTCCCTTTGCAAATCCCCTCAGCAACCCATATAAACTCGTTAGTAATTACTAATAAGCAATCATGCTACTGATCGGCGACATTCATATAACCACCAAGCATTGTGACGCTATACTCGACTCGATTAATGAGTACGTGGCTAGTTTTCCGGGTGAGAAAAATGTGATTTTCATGGGCGATTATATGTATATGTTCAGTTATGATCGCAGGGCGCTGGGAAGGCTGTTTGATCTGTTTTTGAGACTGTGGGATCAGGGGAAAAATGTGTATATTTTAGCGGGTAACCATGACCGGATCGGACAACAGTTTGTCTATGCCGAAGGCAAGAAGATCGCTGACATGTTGCCGCAGCATAGCGGACGCGTCATACGTTTTATCACGACGCCTGAGTTACATACGATCGAGTGAAAAGATATCCTCTTTTTTCCGTTCTCGAAACATGTTTCGCTCCCGAAGGAAATTGGCGAGGGAGATACTACCACAGGTAGTAATAATATGAATAGCAATGAGACCATCAGCCGTCTGCTCGCATCGAAGAACAGTAACGAGCGTTTAAGTGGTGAAATTAATATGATATTGAATGGATATATTGAGAAGAATCCCCGTCTGACCATCATTCACCACTATTATATGGCGGATACGAAGTTCCCTGGTCAGCAGGCCATTTTTGACTATAGAGATATTGCACTTTGTCCGGATTTGTTGGATAATGAGAATATTCAGATGATTTCGGGACATATTCATATGCCGTTTGCGTATAAGAATTATCTGTGCACGGGAAGTATCTGGTATACCTCTCCACTTGAGCAGGATCATCATAAGTTTTTGTATCAGCGGGATGTTGAGAGCAACACGATAAACGCTCAGCAGGTAGCCATAAATCCGTATATTACCTTAGCGGTAAACGGAGAGGACACGAAGATTTCAGCGAGCTTAATAAGCACTCATAGACAAGCGATCGATCAGAAAATTTCAGAGACGTTTGGGAACAGCAGCTGGAAGGTGAAACTTAATTTTAGCGACTACCCGCTTGCGAGAACGCATGTGACGTTACTGTCGGAAGGACTCAGTTACGACACGCTGCATGAAAAGATAGACACGACCCTCTTACATACCGTTCAGGAGTGGGCTATCAAGAAAAAATCGCCTATTTCTGCGGATATGTCCTTTACGCTGGAGGTCGCCCAGAGAAATCTGCAGGAGAGCCTCGTGGATCGAAAGACCATAGTTAAAGAATTTATCATGTCAAGATATTGAGAGGACTTTGACAAATATCGCACCGTTTTAGATGAACTTCAGATCCTTTAGGCGAACAATATTTCTCTTTTCCGCAGCCCGCCCATATACTAGATAAAGAGCTATTTCTTTATCAAATCGCGGCGACCATGCTAGCAACACAGCCAACAAAAACAGCAAAAAAAATAGTCAAATTTCTTCTCGCGGGTATCGTCGGTCTCGGCGTCTTTTTCGTGCCTTTAAAAGATACCGCGCATCATACCGTCAGTACTCCTGTGGTCTATGCGGCTACTGGTGATGTTGCAAAACTAACAGACTCTCAAAAAGCCTTCGCAGACACACTCGAAATCGTCCTCAAGATCATCTATCTGCTCCTCTGGCCATTCCTCGCACTTGCAGGACTCGCACTCGACAACAGCATGGTCTACGGAAGCTACTTTCAACTCGACTCTGCGCTCTTCACATTCTGGAATATCGTGAAAAACTTTGCCAACTTTGCGCTCTGATTCTTGTTTTTGCGGTCCATTCTCAAATACATTTTTAACTTCGGCAGCAAGGCTGAGGACCCAACAAAAATGATCACCAAATTGCTGATCGCAGGTATCGGTATCCAGGCAAGCCGGTTTATCATGGGCGCTCTGATCGACGTCTCTACGATCGCGACGGTAGGCGTTGGTGGGCTACCACTCAAACTTCTCAGCGAAGAGACTGTTGGTAAAAAGCCTCTCTTCGGCATCAAAACAACTCTTAAAATTTCCGACATTGGTGATGCACTTACTACCGACAAATGATTTGTCATCCTCTACACATATCCAACAAAGAAAGATGAATATTATCTTCCATGTGCTATTGTGGACGAAAAATTATTAACCGAGGACGATCGGGCGGCAACATTTGGTATAACCGATACGAGCAAAAAAATAGGTGATACCGCTGCCACACGGGACCAGATCAATAAGGAGTACTGTATCTTCGGCAATGACGTCCTAAGCTTCTCAAAGGCTAGCGGAAAGCTTATCCAGCCCGGTGCTGACGAACTGAAAACAATGCTGAAAGAGTCTCAGGAAGAGTTCCGAGCAACAAATGCGTGTGATACTCCAGGAAATCTGTGTCAGACCATTTCTAATATAGCCCAAAAAGGGAAATGATATCAGTGAGCATTCTACTCTCTTTACGGCAGCTTGCTAAATCTATGAAGCATCCATGTCAGCGTCCACAAGTCTACGACATCCATGACGATGGAAGCCCTCATCAAAGCGATGATCGGTATAGCCTACTTAGTGCCACTTCTGGTGCTCTGTGTAGTGCTTATCATCAGGATCGCCGTTCTGCGGGTGACGATAGCGTTTTCACCCGTCTTAGTCCTTGCGGAAGTTTTCAAATTTAAGCTCGGAGACCTCGAAAAGTTCGGCGTAAAAAATGCGTTGGCGATGATCTTCCTGCCGGTTATGGTAACGTTCGCGATAAGCATTAGTATTGTGTTTTTAGCGGTATTAAGCGAGGGATTGACGAAAGGAAATAGCCTGAAAGATATAGGAATGAATACGTCAAATGAGTGAGGGAAAACGTGTCTCAATCTCGTGATCACAACCCTCTGTATCGATACACCATCGCAGGATATTGGTGTGTCAGGAATGCTTGATTTCTTCCCATGGATCATCTTAAATATTTTCGGTATCGGTCTCATGTGGACGATCTTGATGGCGACACTCAGAAGCACGAAATTCACTGAAAAGATGGTGGATGGTATCGACAAGTTCGCTAAGAATATGGTGAGCACAGCAAATATCGTTCCTCTGCCTGGCGGAAGAACAAGTGTAGCGGCGCTGAGAAATACGGGCAACAGAATCAGTAGCGACATCACTGATGCCGCATCAAGGAATGCAAATACGGTAGTGGCGCCTACTATCGAAAACTTCATTCAGAAAAACTTCTCCGGCCAGGTTGGCAGATGACAGGAAGCGATGAAAGCCGCGTCAGAGAGAATTAAGACAGCAAGCGACGCAAAGAGAGAGCTGACTACATTACTCGGAAACGGATGAGCGCTCCAGAATGAGAGAGGCGGATGATTCCTCAACATGAGTAATAAGAACAACAACCTTGACCTCAGTCAGTACGGACAGGTGGGACTCGATCTTGTGAACACGGTTGCATCAACTGCTCCGGCAAGCTTTAAACTTAAAAAGTATGATAGCGTTGACGACGCATTCAATGACGACAACTTCCTCAGATATCTTGCAGATAAGAAAGATGGTCTTGGTAAGAGCAGAGAAGAGATAAGATCGCTCTATACGGGTAGCGAAAAGGAAAATACTAAGCACGCAGCTGTCTTTGCGAGGATCGATAATGTTGTCGCAGCCAGCGCGGCACCAGCGCAATGAACTCAAACGGGCAACACCTATACAACAGGAGATGGAACCATCTACACGCTGACGAAGGACGGATTCACCGAGAAGAAAAAAGATAACGCAAACGTAAACAATCTCACTACAAAGAAGGATTGGGACAATCTCGTCGACAACAACACTATCAATGTAGCAACTATCGAAAAGATGCAGACAGAGGGAAAGATCACAGTAGATAAGAGTTTTGAAGATCGGCTAAAGGCAAAGAAAACGCCGGCGACAACTCCAGCGCCAGCAGGAACACCAAATACTACTATACCAACTCCTCCGCCAGCAACTCCAACGACAACACCAAATACTACTACGCCAACAACGCCACCAGCAGGAACACAAAATAATTCATCTAACAATACAAATCCATAATGCGTAAACAGCACCTTTTCATCTGAGTCATTGCGATCGCTCTGGTGTGTATCCTTCGGGTACACCCGGCTTTTGCTGCAGAAACAACTCCGACGACAGGTGCGACGACAACGACATCAACGATGATCACAGAGCTCCTCAGTGCAATCATCAAATTTCTCTCATGGTGACGGATGCTCCTCGCATTTCTCGCAGGAAAATTAATGTCCAACGATTTTATCTATGGTACATTTGTCCACCTTGACAGCGCTCTCTTCAAACTCCGGAACTACATGAAGAACATCGCTAACTTTATGCTCGGATTTCTCTTCCTGTTCGGCATCCTCAAATCACTCTTTGAAAAAGACGCATTTCAACTAAAAAAAATATTGCCAAGATATCTTATCGCAGGAGTAATGATCCAGATGAGTTGGTTTATCATGGGGGCATTCGTCGATCTTGCGAACATCGCAACGGCCGCAGTTGGAGCCTTCCCGATGCAGTTTATCCAGTGATCAACCGACAAGCTCAGTGAAAGCAAAATGATGCAGCTTGCCGTGACGGTGCCCGAGAGAATTGATGTGAGTTTCAAACCCGACGAGCCTCTTTTCTCGTCTCACACAGGAACGAAAACTATCCAGGAAATGTTCGGAAAATTTAACGACATGAGCTGACCGCTTCTCTTTATCGGAGCGAGTATTTTCAGATTCCAGGACTACGACATCACAAACGCAGACATAACCAATCGAAAAAACTTCTCTATCGGGTTGTTCCTCAAGCTCTTCATACTGGTCGCGTTCTGCGTGCCACTCTTCGTTTTGATTGTCATCAATCTTATCAGGATATTTAAGCTGCGGATTTGGATAAGCTTTTCGCCGCTTGCCGCGATCGCACGATCGTTTGATAAAGAGACTCCAGGCATCGTACAGAAAACGGGAGACACACTGTGATTTGGAAAACTCAGCGACGTACTAAGCCTGATCTTCCAGCCTGTCGTCATGATCGGATCGCTCGCTTTGGTGATGATCCTCAGTATAGGCATGTACTATGTACTGGGCGGAGATCCGGGCGATGTTTCCGGCTCAAGTGGCGGCGCATTTAGCACAACTATCGAGCAGCTGCAGATAGAATCAAAGTGAGCAGTTTCAACGCTTAAAGATCTTACCAGCGGAACAGAGAT
>JAGOPC010000006.1:0-14788 GCA_017992195.1 Patescibacteria group bacterium | reverse complement strand
ATGTTAAAATCCGCAGGCATTACTGATCCAAAGGAATACGACGATAATAAAGCAAATATGCTCAATCCAGATAATATTATGGGCCAGAAAATGTTAAAAGCGCTCGCGTATGTATTAAATAAGGACGTAAAAGAAGGCGATACGATAAATGAAACAACTATTAAGGAGTTTTTAGATAAAGAATTTAAGACTCAGAAGATACTTTCAACGACACCACTCTACATGCAAAAAGCGTAAAAACACCTTGAATTCACCTGGGAGATTCCTATACTCTCGGGTAGATTCACGAATACGAATCTATAACCAATTATACAAAGACAGTAGGTGTTGGCTTTTCAGCTGACTTAATCTCCTACCGAGGTGATTGGCTACAGATCAGATTGCTACGCAATATTTTTTGTATGCCCCGTTCCTTGCCTCAGGGAATTTTTTTATTTTTATGTGATGAGCAAGCTATGGCTATTTCAAAAGACCAGAAAAAAGAGCTTGTACAAGGATACTCGAAAGACCTCTCATCTGCTTCTAACGTGGTGATCCTGAAACAGTCAGGAATACCAGTGAATGAGTCAAACGCATTGAGAATCGGCCTCGCAAACGTAGGCGGAAAGATCAATATCGTAAGAAAAAGACTCTTCTTGAGATCGCTTGCTGATGCTGGTTACAGCGCAGTAGAGCATAAAGATCTCGATGGAGCAACAGTTGCGCTTTACGCAACGACAGATGAGTTCGCTCCCCTCAAGGAGGTACACAAGTACATGAAAGCTCTCAAGAAAGCAGAAAAGAAGTATGGATTTGAATACGTAGGTGGATGGTTCGACAAAGAGTGGAAAGATGCTGCATACGTGCAGGCACTTGCAACTCTCCCAACAAAGGAAGAACTTGTCGGAAAATTACTTTTCCTCCTCAAGCATCCTGTACAGAAATTCGTCGCAACACTCGACGCTGTTGCAAAGAAAGAAACTAACTAATTCATTTTATCCTTATTATTTGTAATTAAAAATGACATTAACTGATAAAGCACAAAAGATCTTTGATCTTGTAAAAGAACTTACAGCAGTAGAATTAGCTGCTCTCGTAACTGCACTCGAAGAAGAATTTGGCGTAACTGCTGCTGCTATGGTAGTAAGCGGTGGAGCTGCTGGTGGTAGCGACGAAGGAGCTGCTGCTAAAGACTCAGTAAACGTGGAACTCACTGACGCTGGTCAGCAGAAGATCGCAGTGATCAAGGTAGTAAAAGAGCTCTTGAACATCGACCTCAAGGCTGCTAAGGATCTCGTAGAAAAAGCTCCAGTAGTTCTTAAAGAGAACGTAAAACAGGATGAGGGTGAATCTATGCAGGTTAAGCTTCAGGAAGCTGGCGCAACTGTTAACCTCAAATAATTGAAGGTTTGTAAAATTGAAAATGGAAAATATATTCGCTCAAACGGCATAGGCGGAGTCCTCTCCCAGCTGAATGAATCGAAACATTTGAAATCTTTTATCTTTAATTTTTAATGAGATTATGGCAATCAGCAAACAAGATGTGATCAAGTCACATATGCACATCGGAAATATCAAAAAGCTTGCCAGCACAAAAACGAGATCATTTTGGCTTGATATCAAGAATGGTCTTGTTATCATCGATCCAGATAAGATCGTAACACAGCTGGACAAAGCAAAAGCTAAATTCCAGGAAGCGAAGAAAGCAAACAAAGACATTCTTGTTATCTGTGAAAAAAGTTTGTACGCAGACGAGATCGGCGAGATGGCTTCAAAGGCGGGGTTTCACTACCTCAACTACAAAGTGCCAGCAGGATTTCTTACAAACTTCGACACACTCATCACAAGAATTAGATGAATGAATGAGCTCAGATCGTTTATTGAAAGTGAGGATTTTCATAAGCTCACTAAGAAAGAACAGCTCACTAGTCAAAGAAATTTGAAAAAAGTAGAAAGAATATATAAGGGTGTAAAAAATCTCAAGAAAAGACCAGACCTCGTTATCGTGGTTGATGGAAAATCTATGATGAAATTTGTAAGAGAACTTGATAAGACGGGACTTGATAATATCGTTATCGCATCAACAAACTTTGACACACGGTGGAATAAAGATAATCTCGTTGTCGCAAATGTTGACAGCTATCAAAGCCTTAACTTCGGACTCTCATATATCTTAAACGCATAGCTTTATGGCCGCAGAGCAAACGGAGATCGATCAGTTGATCGCGCAGAATTATGTACCTAGTGCTTTGGAAAGAAAAAAAAGCATTCTTATGTACTTCCTGCGGGGAATTGTGATCTCTATCACACAGGGGAAAATGACAAGATACGAATTTTTTCATTGCAAACAAGCGATGGGATGGCGAGTACTCTTCTTTCTTCTCCTTGTACCTTCGATCGTATTGGTATTCTTACCATACCTCAGAGTGCTCCCTCGGCTCATCTACTTAGCGCTGGTAATTGTCCGGGCTATCCTCGTCAAACAGGCTCGGGAGGGAAAATTTACTTCGTTCAAATCAGACAAGGTATTTCTTCCTCTCTTTGAAGGTCTTGGCGGATGGATGGTAGACTTATTTTCACTGGAAATAGAGATCACCGACGCATCGGTTCACACGAATGAGAGCTCGTCTTCGACAACTCTCTCGTAGCACAAATTGGATGAATCATGTGAAGATCAAACGACGAATAATATAAAAATATTAATCATTTTAGCTAATAAGCACTATCACATACGTATGAGTACTATTGATATGAATCTGCTGAAAAAGCTCAGAGACACCACTTTCGCTCCTCTGAAAGACTGTAAAGAAGCTCTCGTAGAAGCTAATGGAGACCTCGAGGGTGCGATGGAATGGCTCAAGAAAAAGGGGGCCGCTTCCGCAGCGAAAAAGGCTGACAGAGAGACAAACGAGGGTGTCGTTAAAGTCATCAAAGACGGAAACAGAATTGTCGGCATTAAGATCGCATGTGAAACAGATTTTGTTGCAAAGAACGATCTGTTCATCGAGCTTACTGGTGATCTCCTCAATGCGGTAAAAGCATACGGAAAGGACTTCGCTTCTCTCGACCAGGCTGACGAAGATGCGAAAGCGTCTTGGAATGCTATGGTTCATGAGTTCGTCGGTAAGATCGGCGAAAACGTGAAGCTTGCTGATGCGTTCATCCGCACGGAAAACGCATTTGTCTACGCCCACCCGGGAGACAAGATCGCAGCCATCCTCTACTACACCGGGAACGGTGCAGACGCGGAAGCGGTAGCAAAAAACGTAGCGCTTCAGATCGCGGCTATGAACCCTGAATATCTGTCTATGGCAAATGTGCCCGCTGACAAAGTAAGCGCAGCAAAAGAGGCTATCACAGCTGAACTTGCGAGCTCAGGGAAACCGGCTGATATCATCGAAAAGATCGTTGTCGGAAGACTCGACAAAGAGTTTGCAGACAATGTCCTCTTCGAGCAAGCAGCTATCTGGGACGACAGCAAAAAAGTAAAAGAGTTCGTCGCCGGTAAATTAGAAATCATCGACTTCAAGAGATTCGCAATATAACATTATAATAATATACAAGGTTGTATGGTACTATTGTATCGAACCTATCACCCTTTATCCTTTTGTATACACTACTCTATGAAAAACTATGAACTCGTTATCCTGTTGCAGCCACAGCTCAGCAAGGACGAACATGAAAAACTCGTAAGCGATATCGAAAAACTTATCGCTGAGCAGGGAGGAAAAATCCTTGCTACTGACGATATGGGAATCACTGTTCTCGCACATCAGATCACAAAAGCAAAGTTGACACAGGCATACTTTATCTCATATCAGCTGGACCTTTCAGGTGATAAGATACAGGCGCTCAAATCAACATTTGCCATCACTAAGGGAATTGTCAGATTCTTCTTCTTCATCATGGATGCTAATGAAAAGTTTGTTTCATTTAAGGACACAAACAAGACATGGGAACCAAAGGAAGATAAGAAGCCTAAAGAGGTGATTATCAAGAAGGGCGCCCTCAACGACGATGAGATGGTCGAAAACATTAACTGGAAATCAGTAAACTTCCTCAGACATTATATGACGAGATTTGGAGACATCAAGCCAAGAGCATTTATGGGAAACAGAGTAAAACACCAAAAGAAGATCAGAAAAGCTATCATCAGAGCGAGAGAGCTTGGTGTGCTGCCTTATACTAGATAATAAACTAGCAAATAGATTATAGAAAATCACATTAAGAAATTTTAATTAGTAACTCTTAGTCAATGCCAGCAAAGTTAAATAGAGTAAGAAAATTCAAGCGGCTAAAGAGAATGAGAACGCATGGTTTCAGAGCAAGAATGCTTACCAGGACCGGCAGACAAGTTCTTGCGAGAAGAAGAGCAAAAGGAAGACATGCTCTTACCGTACAAAAGCAGTGATAATTTTTACTCCCCATAGATCTACCATCTGCTCTATGCTACATTACGCACCTATCACTTGAGCAAATAGTTGACAAAAATAGTCCACGGCCTAGCCGCTGGAGCTTTTTTGTGTTTTGGTTTTACCCATTTATACTCTCTTCATGGCAAAACAAAGTATAAAAAAACCGTCATCATTCGTACTCGAAAAAGAGTTTGATCGCCATATGATCAGAAATGGCAGAGTTTTTCTTAAAGATGCAAAGAAGTTTGCTGAGTTTCCGGAACTTCTCGGAATGCAGCAAAAAGGCTTCCAGGATTTTGTGGAACACTACCTCACAAAACTCTTTGAAGAGATCAATCCGATCCACGATATCGGAGGTGATAAGCTCGTGCTCATCATCGATGACATCAAGGTGGGAGATCCTATCGAAGATATCGACACATGTAAGAAAAAAGAAATGACCTACGGCGGTATCGTCAGCGGAAGAATCAAGCTTTCTGATAATGCTAACGCAGGAAAGGTTCTTTTCAATAAGCGCGCAAACATCGGTATCCTCCCTCTTATGACAAGTTGGGGATCATACATCATCAACGGTGTTGAAAGAGTCGTTATTTCACAGCTCGTAAGATCGTATGGTATCTTTTTCTCATTCGACAAGAAAGAGTTCACCTACTCATTCAAGCTGATTCCTGAGAAGGGACCATGGCTTCAGGTGATCATCGAGAAGTCAGGTAATATCGTTGCAAGAGTGAACAAATCAAGAAAGTTCACTATCGTTTCACTCCTCAGAGTGTTCGGTTATGAGACAGACGAAAGCATCAGAGAGCTTTTCAAAGACTGCTTCGATCCTGAAGAAAGCGACTTCGACTACATCGAGTACGCTCTCAAGAAAGATACGACGCACGACACAGAATCAGCCGCCCTCCACATCTACGGAAAGATCAGACCGGGTGAAATCATTGATGCTGACTCAGCGATCGACTATATCAAGTCGCAATTCCTTACACTTGAAAGAATTTTTGTCGGTAAGGTAGCGAGAAGAAAGATCAACGCGAAACTTGGTCTTAACAAAGATATCAACAACGAAAGCGCAAACATTTTCGACGCAGATGACCTCGTGGCAGCGCTGAGATACCTCATGAACATAGCAAATGACAAAAGAGGTTTCTACGCAGATGACATTGATCATCTTTCAAACAGACGTATCAGATCTATGGGTGAGATCCTCTACTCACACCTTTCTCCTGTTATGAGAAAATTCACAAAATCAATCAAAGGAAAGCTCTCGATTCTCAACACTGAAGAACAGATCAAACTTACGGATCTCGTAAACTTCAAGATCATCGACAACTCTATCAAATCATTCTTTGCAACTTCTCAACTCTCTCAATTCCTTGACCAGATCAATCCTCTGGCTGAGATCGAGCACAAGAGAAGATTAACGTCGCTTTGACCCGGTGGTCTCAAACGTGAAACCGCGAAGTTCGAAGTGCGTGACGTTCACCCTTCTCACTACGGTCGTATCTGTCCTATCGAAACGCCAGAAGGACAAAACATCGGTCTCGTAGTCTACCAGGCACTCTATTCTAGAGTAAATGATGAAGGATTTCTCGAAACACCGGCTGTCAAGATCGGTAAAGAAGTTGACGCTCATGACTCAAAACTCGTAGGAAGAATTGCTGAAGGGAATGTAGTAGACAAGAAAGGTAAAATCCTCGCGAAGGACGACGAATATATCGACGCAAAGACCGCAGAGCTCATCAAGAAAACTCTCGACAAAGGAACAAAGGTAAGCGTAAGACCATTCCTTACGGAGACAGTTGAATATATCTCTCCTGAGTTCGATGAGAAATATATCGTTGCCGATGTTGCTACTCCACTCGACGATAAAAAGAATATTCTTTCAAAGCGTGTTGCGGCAAGACATCTCATGGACATGGAAATGTTCTACGTGAACGACATTACCCATGTAGACGTTAATTCATCACAAATTTTCTCACCAAATACATCTCTTGTTCCATTCGTAGATCACGATGAAGCGGTGCGTGCGGGTATGGCAACGAATATGCAAAGACAGGCCGTCCCTCTTATGAGAAACGAAGCTCCACTCGTGGGTACAGGTCTTGAAGCAGATATTGCTGCTATGACCTATGCAGTTATACAAGCAGAAGAAGACGGAGAAGTTATCTATGTCGACGGAAAGAGAGTTAAAGTGAAATACAAGAAAGGCATCAAGGAGTACGCTCTTATTATCTTCAAGAGATCTAACCAGAAGACTGTTATCAATCAAAGAGTAAAGGTTTCTGTTGGTGATAAAGTGAAGAAAGGTACGATCCTCGCTGAAGGGCCATCTATCGAAGATGGTGAAATGGCGCTTGGAAAAAACCTTAGGGTTGCATTCATGCCACGGGAAGGATTCAACTATGAAGACTCGATTGTTATCTCACAAAAACTCGTCAAAGACGACAAACTCACGTCTATACATATCGAAGAACATGAGATCGAAGTAGCTGATACAAAGCTCTGACCTGAAGAAACAACTAACGATATCCCGGGTGTATCACTTTCAAAACTCAAAAACCTCGACGAAGAAGGTATCGTAAGAATTGGCGCTACAGTGAAGGGTGGAGACATCCTCGTCGGTAAGATTACACCGAAGTCAGAAGGAGAGCTTTCTCCTGAAGAGAAGCTCATCCAGGCTATCTTCGGTGACAAGTCTAAATCTCTGAAAGACACATCGCTCTATCTTCCATCAGGAAGTGAAGGTAAGGTTATCAATATCCTCGTGCTCGACGCGAAGAAGGGAGACAATCTTATGGCTGGTATCAGAAAGAAGATCAAGGTATATATCGCGATGACGAGAAAGATCGAAGTAGGTGATAAGCTCGCGGGTAGACACGGAAACAAGGGTATTATCGCACACGTAGTGCCGGAAGAAGATATGCCATACACAGTGGATGGTGAGTCGATCGAAGTAATTCTCAATCCTCTCGGAGTTATCTCTCGTATGAATATGGGACAGGTACTCGAAACACAGCTTGGTCTCGTCGCTAAGGCGCTCGGAACAAAGTTTGCTGTACCACTCTTCTCAGGATTCAGCGTAGACGATCTTCAGGAGTTGCTGACAAAATACGACCTTCCGAAAGACGGAAGAATGACTCTCTACGATGGTAGAAATGGCGTGCCATATGAAAATCAGGTAACCGTTGGTTATATGCACATCCTCAAACTGTCGCATATGGTTGAAGACAAGATACATGCAAGATCTGTTTGACCTTACTCTCTCATCACCCAGCAACCGCTCGGAGGTAAAGCAAGAGACGGAGGACAAAGATTCGGAGAAATGGAAGTGTGGGCGCTTGAAGGATACTCTGCTGTACACACACTCCAGGAGATGCTTACTATCAAGTCGGATGACGTTGCAGGAAGAAATAAGACATATGAAAATATTGTGAAAGGAGGAAAACTCAGGATATCAGGACTCCCTGAATCGTTTAATCTCGTGATGTATCTCTTCAAGGGTCTTGGTCAGAACATCGAGCCGCTCACAGGAGATCGTATCGAAGCAATTCATAAAGAAAGAATTGATAAGATCCTCAAACTCGGCCTCAGAGGTATTACTTCACCGGTAGGTATCGACGAAACAACTGCTGAGGAAGGAGAAGAGCAAAAACTTGAAGACAAGAAAGAGATGATCGAAACAGTGATCACAGAACTCGAAGATTACGGTGAGATGGAGTAAGCATGTTACACGTATAAAACGAATGTGATGCCTCAAGCGGGCGTTGCGGAAAATGCGCAGCTAGACCTTTATGTTCAGTTGCCCTGCAAGTTGCTTTCGGCATCATCATATCGTTTCATCATAAACTCGCGAATTAGTAACTACGAACATATTAGGTGCTTAGTAGACCGACGGCCTTCTTTGAGGGCCTCTGCTAGATACCATCTGCTACTACAACTCTTTAACTTATTAGTTTGTATTGCATATGGAAAAAACACATTTTGATGGATTGATGGTGACTCTGGCGTCGCCTGAAAACATTGCAAAATGGTCATTTGGATCTGTTGATAGTCCTGACACCATCAACTATAGAACGGGAAAGCCTAAGCCAAGAGGTCTTTTCTGTGAAGCCATTTTCGGACCTATGAAAAATTATGAGTGTGGATGTGGAAAGTATAAGGGAGTGAGATACAAGGGTATCGTGTGTGAAAGATGTGGTGTTGAAGTCACCACTTCGAGAGTTAGAAGAGAGAGAATGGGACACGTAGAACTCGCTGCTCCAGTGATTCATGTTTGGTATATTAAGGCTACTCCATCGAGAATCGGACTCCTCCTCAACCTTTCGGTAAACGAGATCGAGAAGATCCTCTATTTCGTGAAGTACGTACTCATCAATGATGTTCCTGAGTCGCAAAAGAAAGAAATTTTCAAGAGACTTGAGACGGACTACAAGACAAAACTCGACGAGATCGACGCTCTTTACAAAGCAGAGGTAGCGAATGGTCCTCAGCCAGGCAAGAAGAACGATGTTGAAAAGCTCTATGCTGACAACAAGTCTACCATCGAGAAGGAGTTCAACAGAATCAAGTCTGTTGTTGCGAACCTTAGGATGGGAGCAACAATCCTCGAAAGTGATTACAGAAATATCTTCTATAGGTTTGATGACGTTCTCAGCTTCAGATCAGGTTCAGACGCTATCTACAAACTCCTCTCAGGCATCAACGTTGAGAAAGAGATCAAGGATCTCATCAAAGAGTTTCCTAATTTCAAGGGTGAGGCAAAGAATAAGGCTCTCAAGCTTATGAAGCTTCTTATCAATCTCTACATATCAGGAGTAAAACCAGAATGGATGGTGATTAAAAACCTTCCAGTGATACCACCTGATCTCAGACCGGTTGTACAGCTCGACGGAGGTAGATTCGCGTCATCTGACGTAAACTTATTCTACAGACGCGTACTCATGCGTAATATCCGTTTGAAAAAAATGATCCAGGTAGGTATGCCGGACGTCGTGAAGAAAAACGAGATCAGACTCCTCCAGGAATCTATCAACAATCTTATCGTGGGTGAAAAAGCAGGAACTTCGAAAGCTGGTTCTGGTATCAAGGTATTCAAGTCTCTTACGGATATGCTCTCTGGTAAAGAAGGTATCTTCAGAAAGAACTTGCTCGGTAAACGTGTCGACTACTCAGGTAGATCGGTAATTACTGTTTGACCACACTTGAAACTTGATGAATGTGGACTTCCGCTCTACATCGCGGTAAAGATGTTCACTCCGTTCATCATCGGAAAGCTCATCGAAAGGAAGATCGTCTATACACCAAAACAGGCAGAGAAACTCATCAAGGAAGAGAATCCGATTTCACTCAAAATCCTTGAAGAGGTTATCAAAGACAAGTACGTACTCCTCAACCGTGCACCAACGCTCCACAGACTCTCTATCGAAGCGTTTAAGATCAAACTTATGCCAGGAAAGACGATCAGACTTCATCCACTGGTATGTGCGTCATTCAACGCCGACTTCGACGGAGATCAGATGGCAGTACATCTTCCTCTTTCAGAAGAAGCACAAAAGGAAGCAAAAGAACTTATTGCGGCAGATAAAAACATACTGAAACCATCATCTGGTGAGCCTACTATTACTCATCATCAAGATATGACGCTCGGTATCTATTACATCACAGATTCTCATACAACAAAGCCAAACTTTGCGGGTATTTTCACGAACTACGAACAGGTAAAAGCTCGTTACTACTCTGACGAAGTACATCTGCGCGACCAGATCAAGTTTATGCACGAAGGTGAATACATCGATACAACGATAGGAAGAGTTCTTTTCAATGATCTCCTGCCAGAGAAGATCAGATTTAAAAACGAGACTATTACAAAGAAAGGAATTAAAAAGATTCTCGATGAAATATATGACAATTACGATATGGACGTAGTGGTGAAGGTAGCAGACAGACTCAAAGACTGGGGATTCAAATATGCAACCATCGCAGCGACGACAGTAAATGTCTTTGACATGATCGTACCACCGGAGAAGGAAGAGATACTCAAGGATGGTCATACGAAGGCGAACGAACTCTACAATTTCTCATTCAAGGGATTCATCTCTGAAGACGAGAAACACAGACTCATCGTAAGAACGTGGTCTGATGTGGTAAAAAAGATCGAGAAGCTCGTGAAAGAAACATATAAGCCAGGAAACAACGCCTACACGCTCGTTGACTCTGGAGCCCGCGGTACGTGGGGTCAGATGACACAGCTGTCAGGTATCAAAGGTCTCGTACAGTCTCCATCGGGAGAGATTATTGAACTTCCAATTCAATCGTCGCTCGTCGAAGGATTCTCACCTATCGAGTACTTCATCGCTGCCCACGGTGCGCGTAAAGGTAAAGCGGATACGGCCCTCAGAACTGCAGAATCAGGATACCTCACCAGAAGACTCTGTGACTCATCACAAGAGGTTATCGTGAGAGAAGTTGACTGTGGAACAAAGAACTATATCGCTTTCTCAAAAGATGAATCAGAACTCAGAAATGAGCCATTCAAAGATCTCATCTTCGGTAGAGTGCTCAATGCAGACGCCATTGACCATCAGGGTAACACCCTTCTTAAGTCCGGCGAAATGCTCGACAAGAAGAACGTGAAGATGCTCATCGACGCTGGAGTGCCTATCGTGAAAGTAAGATCTCCTATGACATGTAAAGTCATTAGCTGAGTATGTCAGAAATGTTTCGGTATGGATCTTGCAACAAGAAGACCTGTCGATATCGGTATGCCAGTTGGTATCATCTCATCACAGTCTATCGGTGAGCCTGGTACACAGTTGACGATGCGTACGTTCCACGCGGAAACAGTAGGTTGAGGTGAAGGTGGAGCCGACGTAACCCAAGGTATTAGAAGAGTTGAAGAGTTATTTGAAGTGAGAAAACCTAAGAAATCAGCGATCGTCGCTCCATTTGATGGAAAAATCTTTACGACAGAGTCAGGAAAGCAGATCGACGTAGAGATCGTTGGTGAGCCTGAACCAAAGCCATACATCATCAAGGATGGTTACAAAGCTCTTGTGAAGGTTGGCCAGGATGTGAAGAAAGGTGAAGACTACGCTATCTCAGGAAAGAGTAAGCTCAAGCTCAAAGAAGACGGTGTCGTACTTGAAGTACATAAGGACTATATCACTGTTGGTGTGATCCACAGATACAAGAAATCTCTTTCAGGAGGTACTATGCTCAAGGTAAAATCGGGAGCGACAGTCCTCAAGGGGCAGATTATCTCGACTGGTTCACTCGACGTTGATGAGTACAAGGCTATCGTAGGAGATCTTGAAGCACAGAAATATATCGTAAGAGAAGTGAAAAAAGTGTTTACTTCACAAGGTCAGGACGTAAATGACAAGTACATGGAAGTGATCGTGAAGCAGCTCTTCTCTAAGGTCTTCATCGAAGATGCCGGAGATTCAAGCTTCGTCCCTGGTACTATGGTCAAATACGAAGAGTTCATGACAGTAAACGAAGGTCTCGAAGCAGACAAGAAACAATGCGCGAAAGGAAAGCGTCTTGCTCTCGGTCTGACACATATCGCGAAGGAAACTGACAGCTGGCTCTCAGCTGCATCGTTCCAGGAAACAATCCGTGTGATGGTGGACAACTCACTCAAGGGAAGTATCGACAATCTGACCGACCTCAAGTCGAACGTGATTATCGGACGTCTCCTCCCAGTTGGTGAGATCTACAAGCAGAAGCTCGAAGAAAGCGCTGCTGCAGCAGCACAGGAAGCAGCTGGAGATACCGAATAATTCGAATAAGTATAACATTAGAAAAGCTCTCTCCGGAGGGCTTTTTTATAAAAATATTCATCTCATGTTAATTCTTTTTTACGCTCCCCGCTGGGGGTTACTTTTCTCTACCGGGGGTCCTACTTTTTGGTCATTGCCTCAAAAAGTAGGCAAAAACGGCTAGTCGATTTCAGCGTTCTACGGTTATAGAACACCAAAGCATTATCTACGAATCGCCTCTTCCCCCATTGCATGGGGCCCGGTCGAGGCTTAACGTATAGTATATTATTCACGTATTACCTTCCGAGACACAAATGAAATCGACGCCATAAACTGAAAAGAACAAGGCGTATGGTATCAAATTTTGGTCTTCTCAGAAAAGTATTACTATTGGGCATATGGTATTACTTTTCAGATCTCAAAAGTATTACTATTTCACTTATGGTAATACCTTTTTAAAGGAGGACTTCCTAGACATATACCTCCCCTCCAACTGCCCACAAATAACTATATATTCTCTCTTGCAATCATATCCCGATTTTATATAATCTTCGAACACATAGGCGCTATAAAGCCTTTTGCAGAAGTTTCAAGCGATATTCGCAAGGGTAAGCCTCAAATAATGCAAAATGCCACATAAGGCCTTAATACACCTAACTTTACACTTTACAAACCAACAATGGCACACAAAAAAGCCGGTGGATCGACCGAGAACGGTAGAGATTCAAATCCCAAGTACAGATGAGTCAAACTCTTCGGTGGGCAGGTAGCAGTAGCAGGAAATATCGTCATCAGACAAAAAGGTGACAAGTATGAGTGCGGTACAGGAGTCTACAAAGGAAGAGACTTCACTATCCACGCTCTTATTGACGGCGTTGTTACGTTCACTAAGAAGAACTTCCTCAGATTTGATGGAAGAAGATACCTCAAGACAGTTGTCTCTGTGAAGCAATCATAATTTTTTAGTTTCCATCTCTTACTATAATGGCAGTACCTAGGAAAAAGAATTCGATACACAAGAAACATGTGAGACACTCTGCGTGGCTCAGACTCAATCTCGTAAGATTGACTGAATCATACCCACAGGTAAAGTGTACTAATTGCAGCAAATACAAACTTTCACATAGAGTTTGCCCATATTGCGGTTACTACGCAGGTAAACAGATCATCACGATCAAATCAAAAGACAAGAGCAAGACTATCGATGCATAATTTTCTCTACATCTAACCATAAGAAAAAGCGGGAAGGAAACTCCCCGCTTTTTTTGTACAATACAATACCCCTTCACAGCTCAATGATAAGCATAGACATACCATAAGAAACTCCCGAAGAAGCAACGGTACCTATGATCCACTCCGTAGGAGCGCCGTGTGTGATAAGCAATCCGCAGGCGATAAGAGCAGTAATACAGCCCATATATAACGCCAGATTGGATGGCGTCCCCGAGGTCTTCCAGTAAGCATAACTAAGCATTGATACCAGGCAGACCGAAACCATCAATATAGCCCTATACAGCCCATCCCACTCCTGATACAACGCCAAAGACCAGATAAAGCACTCCACTACTACTATAAATATAGCAAGGTAGAGACCACTCTTTCCATACGTAATTTGTGTAGTTTTGTTTTTCATAATCTTCACATTTAGTAGCCCAACTCTAACAACACCACACTCTTTTTCAATATCAAATTATCCATCTAACGTTATTTTCTTCCAATAAAAAAATGGAGAAGAATCTTCTCCAATGCTTTTTTTGACTGTCCCCCACTTAAATAACATGAGGAACAAAATAAGCAACTAATGCAACTACTATGAGACCCGCTACTGACATCCAACCCATAGAGAATGCAATCATAGCTATAACGCCTAGTAGAAGCACAATTAAGGCTGCTACTAACAAGCCGTCAGCTCCTTTTTTAGTTGCTTCACGAGCAAAGTAACCCAACAGAGTCTCGATCACCAGTACGGCGATAGCGATCACTATGCAGAGGTCCGGCAGCTTTTGCCAGTAGGTGAGAGCCCAGATGATGGCTGCTGCAATGACAACAAATAACGTGGTTGGCAGCGCATGGCTGCCGTTTTTACGAAGTGGTGTGGTTGTATATTCCATAAAAATATTTGTTTTTAGATTTGTATTATAGACTTACCGACTATTTTGTCAATTCCACTTACTTTTGCTTTCCTCAGCCATTTTTATATAATTAATAGTATATTTAACCCTTACGTTGGTCATTTATGAATATCGCCGCCCGTATCGTTGCCAGAAAGATAGTACTTACCTATTTTTATGAGAAGATTATCGCAGACTATCTGGTCAATAACGATCATATGCTCGAAGAGATTAATAACATCACGCTCAACACGTCCGTTCTTTCACAAAAAGAAGCTGATGCTATGCCGCAGATCAAGGCCGATCTTACGGCTAAGTTCGCCAATAACGACTTTGACGAGGACATCACCTATATCGTGAAGAATAGCTTTGAGAAGCATGTCGAGTCAGGAATTGATTTTGAGTACATCAACGCGGTCGGAAAAAGCTACGATCTCTACAAGGACGATATAGCAGCCGGAGTGAATAAGTATGCAACGTCGTTCAAATACGAGGACATGGATCTGATCGACAGAGTGATCTT
>JAGOPC010000005.1 GCA_017992195.1 Patescibacteria group bacterium | reverse complement strand
CTTACGACGATGTGAAAAAAGAGTTCGGAATAGAGGTGGCAAATCTCTGTGAAGGTCTTGTAAAAGTGGCTAAAGTCCGTTACTCGTGAGAAGATAGGCAACTAGAGACCCTGAAGAAAACATTCCTGGCGATGGGTAAGGATCTTCGTGTTATTTTCGTCAAACTGGTCGATCGTATTCATAATATCCAAACGCTTCACTATCATCCGAAGGAAGAGAAAAGACAACGTATCGCAGAAGAGACACTGAAAATTTATGTGCCTATAGCCAAGAGACTTGGACTTTTCTACTATCAGCAATTTCTTGAAAATGGAGCGTTTAAGATTCTTTACCCTAAAGAGTTTGATAGAATTTTCTCATATCTGGAAAAGATGCTCGGCGTACATGATACTATCACGCAAAAGGGTGTGGAGATGCTGCAAAACCTTCTCGCGGAGGAGCACATCCCTATGACGCATGTGATTGGAAGGATCAAAAGTCCTTACAGAATTTTCGAAAAACTACAGCGCAAGTATAACTCAACTGACATCTCAAAGGTGACCGATCTGATCGCATTTCGTATCGTCACGGATAATATCGGAAACTGCTACAACATTCTTGGAGTGATCCACGCACATTATATACCACTTATTAAAAAAATTAAAGACTACATCGCTATACCTAAATCCAACGAATATAAGAGTATCCACACGACTATTCTCGGAATGTTCGACTTCCCGGTCGAAATTCAGATTCGTACCGAAGAGATGGATGACGTCGCAGAGTACTGAGTTGCAGCCCATTTCGGCTACGCCGAAAATCGTGGATCGACCACGATCAGTGAACGTCAGGCGCAGTGGATAAAAAGACTCCAGGAGATCGTCGCCGCCTATGCGAACGAGTTAGATAAAGAAAAATTTAAGACCGATATGAACATAGAGCTTTTTGATCATAATATTTTCGTCTACACGCAGAAATGAGATGTGATCGAGCTACCGGAGTGAAGTAGTGTGCTTGATTTTGCATTTCGCATCCATTCTGATCTGGGACTCAGATTTAACAATGCTACGGTAAATGGTAGTATCGTGCCGATTTCGCAAAGACTGAATACGTGAGATATCGTTGTGATCAATGCGTTTAAAAATAAGTTTACCGGTTCGAGTAATTGGTTCGAATATCTGCACACGCCCAGCGCGAAAGCAAAGCTGACAAAATTTTTGAAGACCAAGGAAAGAATTCACCTTCTTGATAGGTCGCTCAAACTTCTTGATGAAAAACTTAAAGAACTTTCGTTGCCACCACTTTATAGTAAAGATGACCGCATTACGAGACAGTATAAAAATACCGAATTCGATCGTGTGTTGTTGCAGCTTCTTGATAGGCAGTTTGGTTATAATGCTTTTGTAAAAAAGATATATAAGGATCTTTTGTCGGATGACGTACTCTATCAACAGGCAGAAAAGAAAAAGAAAGGTAGTTCGACTTTCAGCCCACTTGCGCAGACCGTGGTAGTTGATGGTGATATGAGTATCGGTTATTTTCTCTGTCCTGAATGTCGTCCGCAGGTGGGTGATAAAGTTATCTCCCGTTCGTGAAAAGATGGTATTAAAGTTCACTGAATGAGCTGTGTCGCACTGCAAAGCGTCTCCTATAATAAGCTTCTTGAGGCGCATCGGGCAGGGCAGGAGCAGAGTAATTATAAATTTTCGTTGAAACTTTTGTGTGATGATCAGCCAGGAATTCTATTGCAACTTTTTGAAGTGTTTTCAGAGCTGCGCTTAAATATTACGGGCATTCATTCCGAAATGCACGGAACAAATCAACAATATGTTTATCTGACAGTTGACGTTAACAATCCTGCTAAAATCCAATTTCTCATAAACGAATTGAAAAAACATGTGAGTTCTCTAAAGATAGTAAAGAAGACATTGGAGTAATATAAAATTATTCATTTCACATTTTTACATATCTAAGTAGATTGCTATGTTTACTGGTATCATGGAAAATCCTTTCATCGGTCAGATCATGCAGGGATTGCAGGGAAATAATGACGCATTTAGTTGGGGTATAGGTATCGCTCTCTTCATCCGGATCGTCGCGATCCTTCGAACGATGAAAGATAGTGGAGCAAGAACAAATAGCGTGTGGGTGCAAATACTATGTATCCTGCTTGTAGGTATTGCTACGCCGATCGTCGGTCTACCGCTCTACTTACTTTTCAGACCTGTTAGATATAAATGGGATCGTCAGGGACGAAGAGAAGCACTCGCTATCCAGATCGCACTTTGCTACTCATGTGGCAGCAAAAATCCGCTTTACCACGACTACTGTATCTCATGTGGTAGCGAACTTACGACAAAGTGTAAAGAGTGTAAGCACCACTATCAGTTGCATTACGAGTTCTGTCCATCATGCTGAGCTCCGAATACAGAAGAATAACCAACTAATTAAGAATTTCTTAAGGCGACAAGATGGAAATTAGCGTTTGTCAATCGTAAGTTTATTTCATATCTTGATTTTTAGTAGGTAAACTGCTAGAGTAAAGAGCTTTTTATCCTCTTATATTTTGCTAACTATGAATCATATGGACAACGCAACAGTGAGAAACACAAACGGTGTTGCAACTGCTGCCCTTATTTTTGCTCTTATCGCAGCAGCATTTTCAGCGCTTACTTACTTCACTTTGCCTGCGATGGTGCAAAGGGGTATTGATAACGCAGAAGCAGTGAAAGTCGGAGGACCGGAAAAATACGCAGAACTTAAACAGATCTACATGGACAACGCTGCGATCTTCGGTGAACAGGTTGATCAGATCAAATCTCAGATCGAGATCTATAAGCAAATGCAATCTCAGTCAGGTAGTATGAACGAGATGGGAATTTCAGGAGACGAGATGCCTGCAACTGATATGATGATGACTGGTGATGAAGCAGCTAGCCAATAAATAATCAAATTCGCGATTAACAAATCATAATCTACATATTCTTCATTCAATATTTCAAAATTTATCCCTTTATAAAAAGATATATGAAAAAAGAACACGCTCTACATATGGCATTGGTCATTATGTCGGCTCTTACACTGATCATCGTGGCAGCTTGATTTGTATTCATGAGAAGCTCTATCGCTCGTGCTGTAGAAAACGTTGAAGCGATGAAAGTCGGCGGACATGAAAATTATGAAAAACTGAAGCAATTATACAGTTCAGATGGCTTTAAGGCAGCTCAGGCACAGCAGATCGACAGCGCTCTCGGCCAGATGGCAGGACAGCCTGCAGGTGATACTCAGGCAAATACGCAACAGCAACAGGAGCAGTTTCCTTCAGGAAAGATCACTGCTGACCAATTAGTAAAGATGAAAGAAGGAGCATATGTGCACGGAGAGAAAGACGCAAAGTTCACTATCGTTGAATATAGCGATCCTGAATGTCCTTTCTGTATCAGACACTATAAAGACAAGACGATAGAAAATGTGATGAGCAAATACGATGGTGATGTGAATCATATCGTAAAAGCAGTACAAGGTGTTAATCATCCAGGTACTGAGTACAAATCTCTCGCACTCTTATGTGCAGGAAAACTCGGAGGAGACAAGGCTTACTATGCCATGTATGACAAGATGGTAGGAGGTTCTACTCCTGAGGCGCCAGTAGCAAATTCACAGGTTGCAACCTTCGCAAAAGAAGCTGGCCTCAATGCTAAAAACTTTGCCAGCTGTCTTGACACAAAGGAACTGCTCTCTGCTTACTCAGCAAACCGACAGGAAGCGCTCTCATTCAAATCAGGTGGAACGCCAGGAAACCTCATCATCAACAATGAAGATGGTTCATACAAACTTGTTTCCGGAGCATATCCAGTCGACACATTCACTCAAATCATCGACGGACGAGCTAAGTAATTCTTAAAACGTATTCATTCAATATATAAAAGAAAAACAGCTCCTAGCGGGCTGTTTTTTAAAATGGTAGATCGTCGGAATTCTCTGGCTGTTCTTCTTTCTTTTTCCCGTATTCTTCATCAAAGTGGTGTTCAACGTTTTGCATGCCGTCTTCTCCGATAACAATTTTTGCTTGAGGAAGAATATTTTTAAAAGCATTCTTAAATGCCACGACTGAGACGATCCTTGGTTCATGCAGAAAGAGTGGCATATATGACTCAAGAAGAATCTCTTGTATTCACTTATTTATCGTAGCATAGCCACCACCAAGAATAGAGGATGGGTGAAGAGCGTATTGCTCTATGATATCATGATGCATTCTGAGAAGGCTATCGTAGATAAGTTCGAGCATTCCACTTTGTGCATTATATCAGAGCACATAGTTTCCTTCCATTAGCCCATCTTTTTTCCATGCGCCATGACAGCGGAAACGAAGACGAGGGAGTGTATCACTAATAGGAATAACTGTATCAAGGTTTACCCATTGCTCAGGAGGTATATCATTGATTTCGCGGATGTCTGCAGCTCTTGCGTCTTCAGGAAGTAGCAGTGAACCTACTTCTTGTAAATATTTTTGAGTGTCGTGTATCGTCCATTCTGACATGCCTGATCTATGCGCATAGTCGTCGCCTATATAGTCGATGCGTTTCATTTTATGTGGCGTATGCGTTTGTTCGATCAGGAGATCTTCCATCATTTTCCTTTTACGCATGATTAATTTTACTCCAAAGATGTTAGCAAGCTGCTGATAGTGTGTATCACGGTACTCTTGCCCAGGAATATATATTTTATTGCGCGCATACTCATCATAGTTATGTTGCAATACTTTGGTCATGTCTGCTATATCTATCCTGAGCTTTGGTGAAAGATTTTTTTTGATGTGCGCAAGCATATCCTGGACTCCATACGCGTCTATTCCTGTAGCTCTATAGTGCATATAGACTTGCTGATAGGCTTTATGTAAACATTTGATGTTGATCTTATCTTCAGTGAGCAAGTCTGTAAAGACCTCGTGCAGGATATCTAATGAAGCGAATGTCCTTTCTTTGTGTTCTTTATCGTGTCGTACGATACAAGCGTTGTCAATTACCTCATGGAGAACTGCATAGTAGATGCGTTGTATAGTCTTTTCATCGTGGACAAATTTATCATTTCGTTCTGCTTGGACTTCTTGTTGTGTCTCTCTGAGTTTCTGTGGGCGATCAAGCTTATCAACGTCTGCTATGAGATCTTTTTTCGTGGTTGCTAATAATTTTCTGCTTTCAAGATATTCCTCAATAAAATCCTGAATATCTTTCATATCTATCCATGAGTAATTTATCCAGAAATAGTGAACCATCGCTGTTAACCTATCTTTGTCGCTAAACATGGCCTCTGTGTGGGCACGCTGCATTCTTTTATTTAATCACTCTTCATCAATACTAAAAAGTTTTTTCCCCTTTGCTTCGAGCTCAGCTCGTTTCTTCTTTCGCTCTGCATCGAAAAAACTTTCGATACTATCGTATTTTCGCCCATACATAGTGCTTTTTTCTCTTTTGTGAACTCTTTTGTCATCTGGTATAGCTGCTATATCCCTATATTTGCGAATGAGCTTGTCTGAATACTCTCTTGCGTCAGATTTTTTCAGCGATGGCGAAAGATAAAATGGGGTACGCCTTTGGATATTCTGCTTTCTTTTATAAAGCGGGAAAAGTAATGCGCTAATGGCATTATCTAGCTCACTTGCTGGGATGCCTTCAGGAAGTTTCTGTAGTTTTTCTTCCGCATACGCTACCCACCTCAACAGTTCTTCTCGGTCTCTTTTTTCTGCCACTGTTTTGTCTGCTGTGTCTGCCTCAAATGTTTCCTCATTCTTTGCGTATCGTCCCTGCCACATTTTAAGTACTCTTTGATAGATGAGTTCTTTCTGCGGAAGTTCTTCTCTTGTAAGGACCTTGAGCGCCGCGCTATGCACAGGTAAAGTACTCGCTTGTCCATTTTCAGGCTGCTGAAGCCTCTGTGATTCATCTCCTTTTTCAATCGCTTCTTTGATCGCATTCTTTTCCTGTAGTGTTTGGATGCGCTTTTGCGCAATATCATATCCAAGATAGATATTATTCTGATAGTCGGGATTTCTGACGTAGAGGTGTGGGAAAATACTCTCTATGGTCTCATATCCTTCAGTCATCTCGGGTGAAGAGTTGTTTCCATTGATCTCAAATGAGAGCAGACGAAAGGTCTGTGAAAGATTTTCTGTAGTCGAAAGCTGATATGAGAGGACCTCCTTGTTGCCCTGGAGATCGCTTATCGCCCAAAGAATTGCAGACTTGTATCCATTAAAAAGTTTTCTGATATTTTTCTGTATCTGCTCACTATCATCTCATCGGACAACGGGTAATATGTCTGAAAGCGATGTCTCGTCATGCAACACAGTGACAAAGATCTGAGAAGGAGAATCTATCTCTTCATTCTCGACTACCTGGATGCGGCCATAGTGATTAGTATAGTCAAAGAGCTGCTGTTCTAAAAGATTCATGATGGTCGCATAGAGTCAGACCTTTCTTATATCATCATCGTCCTTCTTATCAACATTGACGCTCAGGTCATATTGGAGTTCGTCAGAATAATGAAAATAGAGTTCAATGAGTTTGTCCTTACAGGTTAGCGCAACTTGGTAGAGTGAGACGATCTGTTCCGGAGAGTCGAGAGAAATACTGACGACCGTCTTTTTTAGATTCACTAAAACTTCCATGACGGCTGCATGTGCTGTATTTTTTTCATTATTTTCGTGAATCGTAGCGACGGTATTTGTCATGAGAAAGGAGAATAGGCATACGAATCGCTATTATAAATACTCACAATAAGAAGTCAAACATACATCCTTGCAATTTTATACACCTTACTTATATTAAAAGCCAGTTTTGTATCTTTAATCGATCATTACATAATATGCCAGTAAAGAGCACTAAGCGTTCTGCCAGCAGCGCTGCGAAAGCAAAAAAGGCAGTAGTCACCGAGGGTGACAGTACAGAAAGTATTATCGAGGGGGTTATAGCTAGTAAAAAGAAAACCCCAGCAAAAAGAGCAGCGAAGAAAACAGCTAGTAAAGCAGCGAAAAAAACGACGGAGAAGCCAACTGAAAAGAAAGGCTTTACTAGATCATATACATTGTCGGGAGCCGATGTGACGGGGAAGAACCTTGTTATCGTTGAGTCTCCGGCGAAGGGGAAAACCATTAAGTGATTTTTAGGAAGCGAATGGGAGGTAAAAGCCTCATTTGGACATGTTTCTGACTTGCCTCAGAAAACTTTGGGAATTGATGTAAAAAACAATTTCAAACCGACGTATGAGATATCGCCAGATAAAAAGAAGGTGATCGCAGAGTTGAAGAGGGATGCGAAAGTCGCAAAAAAAGTATGGCTTGCGACTGACGAGGACCGCGAAGGAGAAGCAATTGCGTGGCATGTGGCTCAGGCGTTAGGTTTGCCGGTCGACAAAACGGCGCGTATTGTGTTTCATGAAATTACGAAGAGTGCGATCGACGAGGCTGTCAGTAAGCCAAGATTCATCGATATGAATCTCGTGAATGCGCAGCAGGCAAGACGTTTACTTGATCGTCTGGTCGGATTTAACGTGTCGCCGGTCTTGTGGACGAAAATTCGTCGTGGGCTCTCTGCATGACGTGTGCAGTCGGTAGCTGTGAAGATGATCGTTGAAAAAGAGAGAGAGATTCAGAACTTTAAGCCGGAAGAGTCGTGGAGTTTGAAGGCACATCTGGCGCATAAGAATAGTTCGATCTTATGTGAGCTCAATAAGAATGCCGGTAAGGCGGTTGAATTGAAGACGCTTGGTGACGCGGAAGCGATGGTGAAGACACTTGCGACCAATATGACGCCACAGGTCGGAACCAATGAGAAGACGGGATGGTTAGTGCATACATATGCTGCAAATTCGAATTTCACCCTAACGGATATTGTTGAGAAAACTTCTGCCAGAAACCCAGCAGCGCCGTTCACAACCTCTACTCTCCAGCAAGCAGGAGCAGGAAGATTGGGGCGATCGGTCAAACAGGTGATGATGACTGCGCAAAAGCTCTATGAAAGCGGATTTATTACATACATGAGAACGGACAGCGTCAATCTGTCATGACTTGCGATCGCCGCCGCTTCGAAATATATTGAGCATGCCTATGGCGCTGAGTATTTGACGGTAAGAAAATACGCGACGAAAAGTAAGAACGCACAGGAGGCGCACGAGGCGATCAGACCGACCTCTATCGATCGCATACCTGCCGCAAGCTGATTGAGCGGGCAGGAGCTGAAATTGTACGAACTGATCCGGGCGCGCACGGTGGCATCACAGATGGCAAGCGCAAAGGTGCTCAATACGACCTACACATTCAATCCTGAGGGAACACAGCAGGAGTGGGTTGCTAAAGGTCAGCGCATATTATTCGCCGGATTTCTGGTGCTCTATGGAAAAGAAGATGAAGAAGAGGAGGGAGGCGAGCAGACATTGCCTGCACTTGATAAATGAGTTGTGTTGCCGACAAAGGAGATCATCGCCTCACAGGCGTTCTCTCGTCCACCGGCAAGATATACGGAAGCATCGCTTGTAAAAGCGCTTGAGGGCTACGGTATCGGCCGTCCGTCAACATACGCACCGACGATTTCAACTATCCAGGACAGAGGATACGTACTTAAAAAAGAAGATAAAAAACTTCATCCAACCGAGATCGCATTTCTCGTAAACGACTTTCTCGTGAAAAATTTCGATAATCTTATGAACTACGAGTTCACTGCAAAGATGGAAAATGAGCTCGATACCGTTGCGGAAGGAAAGACCTCTCGGAATAAGATGATGCAGGACTTTTATGGAGAATTTGAAAAGACGATAACAGAAGCTAAGAAGTGAGATAAGGAGATCGTTCCTGTTGGAAGAAAATGTCCGAAATGTACTGAATGAGATCTGATCTATAAGTTTACGCGTTTTGGAAAGTTTATCGGTTGTAGTAGATATCCGGATTGCGACTATACGGAAAAATCGCAGGAGGAGAAAGACGCGCTTGAGCCATTGCGTGAGAAATACGAAGGCCAGCCGTGTCCGGAAGGAGGAACGATAGTCGTTCGCATGGGTAGATTTGGTCCGTTCTTAACGTCATCTGAGTATCCTAAAGTAAAACGGATCTCATCGATCCCAAATGAGAAAATGATCGAACTGGAAGAGAAGTTCGGGTGAGTCCCATGCGACAAATGCGGCAAGGGAACGATGCACATCAAGAAGTCAAAACGCGGTTTCTTCCTAGCATGTAACAAGTATCCGGAGTGTGAGAATACGAAGAATGTGAAGCTGTAATTTCTAGGATCGAAGGATTGACATATAAGATCAAAGCAGTAAACTATGCGAGTTAGCTGTTTTTGATAATTCCCTATGTCAAATAATTTTAGAAAGTATTTTGATGAGTTGCCTCCGTATGTGCTGAAAAAGCAGCAGCGTGATTTTGAGAAAAGGAAAAAAATGGAAGAGGAGAAAAAGATTCAGATAAGCGAAGCGTTGGAGTGAGAGAAGATAGTAGAAGAAAGAGTCAGACCTGCAGAAGATATAGCAGTTCAGATAGAAGATGAGATTCCCGTGAAAACAATAGCAGCAGCAGACGAAAAAGGTTTGCCTCCACTGCAACATAAGTCACAACATTTAACATCTCGTCTGGCGAAAACTGCACGCAATGCAAAGCAGAGGAGTCAAGATATTGTGGAGGAAGTGAAAGAGGTTTTACAAGAAAGGCCCAAGCAGATCATGACTGCGGCTGTTGGCGGCTTTAAGGTTCTTAGTTCTGTAGATTTTTCGCCTGCCATTCAAAAGCAAATTCAAGACGCTATAGCTAGAGGAAATAAGGCAAGAAGAGTAATAAAACCTGAAAATGAGATTAAACAGGCGGTTCATTATATGAACGCTCAGGTGACGCCACACCTAAAGGCAATTGATAAGTTGCTCCTCGGTCAGTCACCTGATAGAGATCATCTCATCATACTCAATTTTGCCCACGTTCAGCAGAAGATGGGCGACTATCTCGCTGCCCACTTTTTTAAACATGGAATTGTTTCTCATTTGCCGCAGGTTGTGAGGGATTTTATGAAAGTATTCAATGATAATATTCATAATCTTATCGGTAGCAATCTGCAAAGCAGTACAGCGCTGAGTCAAGCAAAGTGATTTATCTCTCATGCGATCTGTCTCGATTTCTTTAATAAGCAATGAGATATGAAAATCGTAAAGCTAGATCGTGCAAGTATCGATGCGCTTGATGTGCAGCAGGGAGTGGACTTCATCGTTATAGATAAAACCGCCTACAGGAATAAGAAAGTCTATGTGCCAGTTTATCTCATCGACGCAAAATCATATGTTTTGCCATATGGAGAAGATATTCGTATGTACAATATCGATTGGGCTGCTCATAAAAGCCTTCATAGCGCGCTTTATGATAAAGTTGTCCATGAGGTTACAAAGAAAGTGTGAAGGGCGGGAAAGATTGAAGTTATGCCGATAAAGGTCTATATCAATACTGCCTATGACCAGTTTCTTTCAGATCGTACCTCTATTTCAGATAATGCACAAATCCTTAGGAAAAACTTTAAGCATAAATTTAACTACTGGAGAGAGTCGGTCTATAAGCACATTGGTCGCGATAATAGAGTAGCAATGCCTCGCTACAAACAAACAGATACAGTCAATTTCACAAATAACTTTACAAAGAAATAACTTTATCCCAAATTTCCATCTCCTGAATAGCCTCCGAGTGCGTGATGATATAGAACGTTATATCGTGTGTTTTCGTAAAGTCCTCAATTAAGTCTGCAACCTTCCCGATCGTATCTCTGTCGATATTGTTCACCGTTTCGTCAAGGAAGAGAGCGTTGCTGCGAGTGAAGATACAGATGGCGAGCGTTCGAGTGAGCCTAAGAACAGTCTTCTGGCCTCATGATAGTGACTTCACGAGCCTCTCTCACTTCGCGTCGTGGACTTTGATCTCGAGCTCTATCTTATCGCTGGTCGTGTTTGTCTCAAAACTTACTGTGTAGTCCACGACCTTTGCGAGCAGATTATTCAGCACATCCGCAAAAAGAGGCAGCGTCTGCTGTAACACATAGATCATAATTTCTTTGCTGAAAATATTGTAGAGCTGCCCGAGCATCGTCTCTTTTTCCTCAAGCTGCTTGATCATGAGCATATTGTTTTTGTGCGTGGCGACAAGATCGCTGACAGCTTCAAGAAGTTTCATACATTTCGCGATAGATGCGAGCATCGCCTCGATCTTATCGAGCTCATTGATATTTGCTGTGGCTCTGATCTTCGTAAGCTCATCGCTGATCTCTGACTGTTGCTTCTCAAGTGTCTTTGCCGACTCGTCATAATGGCTCAGTGAAGCCTGTAGCTCAACTAACGCGCGCTTCTGTTCTTCCTGATTTTCCTTCTCTTTTTCTAACGACAATAATTTTTTATCAACCTCCTGACGCGCACTATCCAACACCGAATAACGATCAATCTCTTCTTTTATTTTCTTAAAATCAAATTTCTTATATTCTTCTATCGCGCCCGCATATTCACTCTTCGCACTTAGTAACTCCTGCGCAACTTTCACTTTCTCTTTTTCTACTTTCGATTTATCTAACGATTCTAGTTGTTTTGCCAATAATTCTTGCTGTTTGTCTATATTCTTCGAATATGCCGAATTAATAAGATCTACGTAAGGACATGGCTTATCACCTATGAGATCACAGATGAACTCGTTTTTCTTGCTGTTTGATTTTACCAGCTCTAACTGTTTTTCTACATTCGCTTTCTGCTCATCTATATCTTTTAACTGTTTTTCAATTAATTCCACTTTCTGTTCTAAGATTTCTTTTGTCTGCTTGAGCATTTTTCATTTCTGTGTGAGCTCGCTGATATACGTATTTAATTCATAGACAGAACTAATATTGAGCTCCTGAAGGGGTAGGGTAGCAACAATATTCTCCTGTTGTACAACAGTTGTTTTTTTCTCTTCCTGTAATTTTTTTATTGCTTCACTATTGTCGGTGTTTAATTTCTTTTCAAGTTGCTCGATCGTAATTAATGCATTCTTTTTTTGACTGGTGATTTTAGTGAGTTCAATGTCTACTGTCTTCTGCTGTTTTTCAAGTGCCTGGATCTGTCCCAAAAGGCTCTGATAAGCCGATCTTTTCTGGTCGTAGGTCATGGCCAGTCACTGCCGTGAGGCAAGAGGAAGAGAAGCAAGGTCGAAGTTTTCGATCCCGAGTTTGTCGTGCACCATACTTCGATCGTTTGCATGTGTGATGATCTCGTCAGTAAGTCGTTCATTATTTTCACTCACGAGTGTAATATACTCATTTACCATTCTTTGTAGCTTCGCATTCACATCATCGGTATTGCGTCTCGACTTGAGCAGGGCAGTCGCCTCCTTCTTCGCATCAGAAATAATCTCTTTCGCCTCGTCGATATCGAGCAGCCCAAAAATATTTTTGAAGACGTTGATCCTGTCCGCAGGAGTCATCTCGAACATATTCTCGCTATCCTGCATAAGAAACGTCGTACTCGTGTAGACTTCTCTCGGCGGCAGAAAATCCGCTAAGTTCTGCTGCAAATCAGTCTCATTCTTGAAGACGACCTCTTCTACTGTTGCTCCCTGCGAACGAAGCAGATCCTCTATATCCATATTCTCATTCACCACGCCGCTTATTCCTGCAACCAGTTGTTGCATGTCTCATTTCACCTCGAACAATTTAGACTTCACGCTGTCGCCGCCCGATTTGGTACGAGAGAGCGTTCTGATCACCAGAAAATAGTTCTCTCCAGCCTCAAAGAGCGCCTTGATAGATCCCTCTTTGGCTTTCATACTTAGCATCGTGCGGCCACCGTACTTATACAGTCCAAATATCGGCCCGTCAAAGAACATAAACGACTTTCCACTCCCTATAGGCGCCTTGATCAAATATTTCCCTTTATGAAAAGCTACCGTCAATGTGCGGTCGAGAAAAGGTCAAATGTTTTGATAGGTGGTGGCGAGGAGTTGCATAGGGTAAATTGCAATGATAATTGACGGTATTATATATATTCGGTCCTCAAATCACAATAACTACTAAAAATGGCTTATTGACTATCAAATTATGATAATATTGCCATGAATTCTACAGTAAACTTGAAAATGAAATAAATTGCTATATAAAACCCATTGCAATTATTATGTCCACTTTTATTATGTAGATGTTTTAATGAGCTACGCTACGATGGCTATAGATACGATTGTTGTTAATGTAGAAAAAGTGCAAGAAAACGGAGAGATTTATTTTCTTGCTATGAGTAAACAGGTGCCATGACTTCTTGTAGAGGCGTCTTCTTTTGAGGAAATACAAAAACTTACTCCTGAAATTGTAAAAGATATGTTAGAGTCAAAAATGAAAAGAGAGTGAACTCCAATAGATTATAATAAGCTAATGGATCATCAATTCGCCTATATATTCTAATTATAGACGTTTTTCTACTTATAAAAATAAAAACAAAATTATATGGGTATAATGAACTCTTTTACGTATAAGGACGTAAAAAAGAAGTTAGAAAAACTATGATGTAGCTATGTGAAGAACTCGGCAGGAACGCATGAAGTTCGATATAGTCCTTTTGTCGATCATGAATTTATGGTTGTTCATCATACTAATAAACCTATGATAGTGGATACGCTTATGTATATGTTCGAATGCTCGGGTATTACAAAAAAACAGTTTCTTGAAGCTTAGATTATTTCTTCTCCGGCAACTTATATTCCATAGGCATCTTCTTGATCCAAAACAAGTAGATATGTACACCAAAGAAGATCAAAAACATCATGATAAATATAATGATCTTTGCGAGTCTGTCGGTTCACTGGAGGAGGATTATTACCATGAAGAAGATAGACCAACCCCGGACAAATCGGCGGATTTCATGACGATTCCAGCCTAATGCCAGCAATCTATAGTGAATGTGTGTATAGTCGCCTTTCAGAGGAGACTTTTTCATGATGAAAATTCTGTTGATGAATACCCATATAGCGTCGAAGATAGGGATCGACAAAGCAACAAGGATAGTTCCGATCTTTGCGCCACCAAGCAACGCAACATACGCCAAGACAAATCAGAGGAACATCGTACCGATATCTCTCAGCCTCCCTATTGGTTTATATTCGATCGTCGTGTAGATGATTCCCAGGACCGTCATCACAAAGGCAACATTGGTGATCATCGAAAGTGTTGCGGCGCTTTCCGCACCTATATTTGGATATGACGGGAAGACCACCTGCTGGAGAAGCAGATAGATCGTCAGGAACCCGATCGTCGACAGTCAACTCGACAACGCATTCACACCATCGATCCGGTTGATAGCATTGGTGAAGCCGGTAAACCATATGATCAATATGATAGCGGCTAAGACAAATGGCACGCCAACTGTCCGACCTCCGATCGAAAAGCTCTCTATACTGATGCCGCCGATGAACATAGCGATAAAGATCGCGATGATCTGCGCCAGTAACCTGATTTTCTTGTTTAACCCTCTGGTCTTCAGTCCTGTATAATTCAAGCCAATGATCGTGTCGACGGTCTCTACCAGACCAATCAGTACACTACCGAACAGCAATCCGAGGAACTGTTTCTGATGCAGATACTCCGGGAAGAAAATCAACATCGAGCCGACAAAGCCCAATATGAGGAAAATTCCCTGCATATTCGGTACACCCGCACGGGCGGGTACGTCAGGGCCGGGCTTATCGAGGATTTTCCATTTCGTGAAAACTTCGATGCCAAAAACGGCTACCATAAAACAAAATATTGCTGCTCACACATACGGAAACAAACTATTCATCCAAAGTTGTTAACTCATAAATCGTAGATTCTTACTCGTGCTTTCTTCGGGCTTCATACTATACTTATTTCTTGATAATACAATATTTTTTCTGGGCTTGATGGGACGGGGTTATTCTATATAACTACTTTCGCATTTAATGAGATTATTGGAGCAAAGGAGCAGATGCACATATTTGTAGACAGACGGAGCGACGAGAAGGGTGGGTACAGATACTTCCATAAGCATGGAGGGAAATTTCAGACCTCACATAAAATGGGTGAGATGAAGGAGATGATGCGTGATGCGTATAGTTTCCATGAGAAAAAAGAGAGTATCGTTTTGCTCCTTGATGAAGATAATTTTGATTTGTATACGGTTGATCTGGATTTTTGTTCGACGGAAAAGATTTCGGTGAGGGATATGCAAAATATCGTCAATGAGAGGCTTGGATATATTAAGTCGCACTATAAGGCGGGAGGTGAGAAACTCTACTACCTGATCGATAATATCAGTGTGAACGGTGTTGATAAGCCATATATTCTGGGGGAGGTCGGGACTATCCATGCGACGCTGACCTTTGTGTTTCTGCAAAAACGTCCCTGCAACGTCATTAAATCGGTCTTTGGGCGCGATATGCACAAGATCAAGATCTATCCACAAAGTTTCTATACGGTAGGGTATCTTAAAAAATCTCTTCGTAAACCGCAACTCCAGCTTCTCTATATTTTCGACGAATACGCAAAGATCATCACGCTTACTCACGGAAAATATACCAGATGTGAGAGAATCAATCTGGGAGTTCGTATGCTCAAAGAGATCTATAAGGAAAACAATGTGCTGCCGTACTTTTTCAAGTCGACCGCTGAGATCGAACTCAATGAGTTTGCTAAAAATCTCGTTATCCAGTCTGTCGATTTTTACACCGAGACACTGATGCGTCGGATGAAGGATTTTGTCAAGCCGGGGCAGGATTTGCTGATCGCATCGTCACTGATTTCCAATACATACTTTCTGGAGAGATTCAATGAGCAGTACAAGAAAACCACCAATGGCTTCATTGTCCCATTACACCACACCAGCGATCTGCATACCTTTCAAAGAGAGTGGGAGAGCGACGAGATCGACGTGCTGACGATGCTCAATTTTGCGCAATAAATTCCTCTTGTTTTCTCCAAAAATGCCGATATAATACTATTCTCCTTGCCAGAGGAGAGTTGTGAATTAATGGGTTAGTTAAAGGGTGGATTCTGTTCTCAGATTCTACCCTATTTTTTTTGTTTGCAATTGTATTTCCCACAAAGAAAACTATAAAGGAATATTCGATTTATTGCTTTAGGGGATATGTATGCCGCGCACTCCAAAAATAAATGACAGACTCGCTGGATCAGGTAAGAAGAAGCCTGTCGCGGCTGCTAAATCTGCTGCAAAATCAAAGAAAACGATTCTTCCGGACGAGATTATCACAACTGGTGATCATATTAAACCGGAGGCGCATCTTCCAGAAGGTGAGAAGATCGTTTTTCGCGGTGTGAAGACACACAATCTTCGTGATATCGATGTCACTATTCCAAAAAATAAGATCGTCTCGGTCGTTGGTGTTTCCGGTTCAGGAAAATCATCATTCGCATTCGACACCGTCTATAAGGAAGGACAATATCGTTATATCGAGTCTCTTTCATCATATCTGAGACAATTTTTCAATCTTGGAGAAAGACCGGACATTGATTATACTGAATGATTATCTCCTGCCATTGCCATTGAACAAAATAAGCGTGTTGGTAACGCGCGTTCGACCGTGGGAACTCTTACAGAGATCGACGACTACTTACGTTTGATGTATGCAAAGCTTGGTGATATTTACTCTTTCGGATCGGGAAAGATCATCAAGCCACAGAGTATTGATCAGATCGTTGATGATATTAAACACAGATATCTCAATAAGAAAGTTTATCTCGTTCAGGAGGCTGGAAAGTTTGAGGATGAACTGACATTTCTCAAGTTCGTGAAAAGAAATCGCACAAAGGTGGAGAATGGAGATGGATTCACAAGATATCTTATCCTTATGGGTAATGGGGAAAATGCAAAAACTATTACGAACGATGAACCGGAATCTGATGATAAGAAGAAAAAGAAAGGAAAGAAATCAGAAGAAGTGGAAACGTTGAATACAAATGTGAGTATCATCCAGCAGGCGAGAGAGGAGCATAAGCATCAGGCTCTCGAATCAGTAGCTGAAGCAAGTGTGATTGAATATTTCTATCTCGAATCGCCACATATTCCTGAAAAGTTTTTCCCGATAAAAATATATGGGATCTTCGATCGTGTAACCATAGAGGAGGCGAAGATAGGACGTTTGAAAGACGACATTATTAAAATTTTGTCATTGACCAAGAAGTTTGGTGTCTATGAAGGATTAGAAAGTAAGCAGGATGATGATAATGAGGTGTCGAAGAACTTAGATAAAGAGGTGTTTACGGTGGCGAATAGTATCCGCCGGTTCACCGATAAGAACTATGATCCTGACTATGATATCTCGTATCCGGAGTTTACGACGCAGCACTTTTCGCCGAACAGAGCGGAAGGAGCGTGTCAGCACTGTCACGGACTGGGTGAAATCTTGCAGGTAGATATGGACCGTATCATCGATAGATGAGCCGTTTTGTCGAAGGCAGTGATACCATGGAAGGACTCTGTATTGGGTCAGACGATCCTGAAAAAGCTCGCGCAGAAATATTCAATGGACGAAGATGCGAATTGGACTCAGCTTCCACAGCGGTTTCAGCAAGTGGTGATCGACGGAGATAATGAGCTTCTTAGATTATGAATGTGAGGAAAATATATCAGCATGCACTATAACGGTATCCAGGATGTGTTGACGTCGCAGTACAACAAGTGAGTGCTCAGCGTCGACTTTCAGGCGATGTTCCAGATGCAGCCGTGTTCAGAATGTCGTGGTAGTAAGCTGCGTAAGGAGTCGATGTACGTGTTCCTTTATATGGGAAAACCGGGCAAGCAGCCGACAAATATTTTCGAACAGAACGTCGAGGAGATGTTCACCATCTACGATCTGCAGAGGATGACAATCGGCGATCTGATCAAGAGACTTGAGCTTTATCGCGAGACGACCGACAAGCCGGAGGTGCTTGTGGGGCGTATCTTAACGCCGCTGCTGGATAGAATTCAGACGATCGCGAATCTCGGATTATGACATCTGAATCTACACAGACAGATCGATACACTTTCGGGTGGAGAGATCCAGCGTTTGAGACTAGCAAAACAACTCGGTAATAAACTCACGGGAATTATTTACGTACTGGATGAACCGACGATCGGACTTGATGATCGCGAGATCGAACGTACCATCGCGGCTATTAAATCCCTTAAAGATATGGGTAACACCATTCTCGTAGTGGAGCATAACGAAGCATTTATCAAAGCATCTGACCGGGTGGTTGAAATCGGCCCAGGATCAGGCGACTTTGGAGGTCACCTGTTATTCTCAGGACCGTATGACAAGTTTGTGAAGTCGTCAACGCTGACGGCAGATTATATAACCGGAAAGAAATTCATCGATGTGACTTTTGAACATACGCCGGATGACAAGTGGATCAAAGTGAAAAAAGCATCACAAAATAATCTGCAGGATATTGATGTGAATTTCCGTTTAGGTGCGTTCTCCATCATTACGGGACCATCGGGTGCAGGTAAAACAACGTTGATGTTCGATACATTGTTTAAGTTTTTTGAAGAGAAGACAAAGTTCGTACAGGGTTGGATAAGATTACAATTACTCAAGAGGGGAATGTCGTGGAGCGAGATCGTCGCATCGCCGGTCATGAAGCGTGAAGAGTATTCGAATCTGGAAAATCTTGCAGTGCAGGAGTTTTACAGCACGATCGGCGTCGAAACCATCACCGGTTACGATAAGGTCGACAACGTGATCTACGTCGATCAGACGAGCATCGGAAAAACTCCACGTAGTTGTCCCGGTACGTTCATCGGAACATTCGACAACATTCGTAAGATCTTTGCCGGGACCGATCAGGCGAAGTTCATGGGCTTCCAGGCTGGTCACTTCTCATTCAACTCATCGAAGGGAGCTTGTCCTGCATGTGAAGGATACGGTTACAAAAAAGTCGAGCTGCAATTCTTACCGGACACCTATGTACCATGTGAACTCTGTCACGGTAAACGCTACAAGTCAGAAATCCTTTCGATCTACCGGCATGGAAACAATGTCTCTGACATCCTCGAGATGTACGTTTATCAAGCCTATGAACTTTTCAAAGATATTGGTTTCATCGCTGATGAACTGAAACTAATGGTCGATATTGGGCTTGGCTACCTCAAGATGGGACAACCAGCGCATACACTATCCGGAGGAGAGTCTCAGCGTATTAAATTAGTGAAGCACTTATTGAAACAGTACAGAGGACATACAATTTATTTCTTGGATGAACCAACGGTAGGACTCCATCCATCGGATATCGAAAAACTACTCCTGGTATTGAAGCAGTTTCTGAATAAGGGTGATACGATCCTGATGATCGAGCACGATAAGACCTTATTGAAGTTTGCAGATGAAGTTATCTATCTAGAGATGGGGAAGGTGAAGAAATAAATTCAAGAACGCTTATTATAAGTAAAAAAACTCTCCCTACGGAGAGTTTTCTTGTTATTCTTTCAATGTCTTTCCGCGATAATCCATCTCTATCGTGGTCGTTCGACCTTGATCTCTGAGGCTCTTTGTTGCTCGCTCGATTATCTTATCTGAGACATACGCATAGCTTCATGAACTGCCGTAGAATCTGATATGTTTATTTTCAACATCCAGATCGATCCAACCACCTCATAGTATATTTACTTGTTCAGAACCTTTCGAAACTTCAAAGAAATGTTTATTGGTATCATTTTTGTTGTTCTCCTTATAACGAGCCCAAATGTTAGCATGAAAACCTTCTGTGCCTGCCATAAGAGTGAATTGATCTCCCATCATGATCCCTGGTTCAACGAAAATGAACTTATAAGAGCCTGATGTTTCTGGCATCTCAATGCGTACACTTGCCGGTTTCAGTGTAACATATACGCCAAGAGAAAAATGTGCAAGATCCTGCCAGTACTGAGAGATTCGTCCCACCTTCTTCTCGCTATCTACTATTCTTTCTTCGTCAGAGAGAAGTAATCCTTCAAGATTGAATTTCTTTAAGGTGGCAAGACGTTCAGGAGTCATCTCTCATTTCCCAAAGAGACCATCGAAACCTTCACGAAGATCTTCAACGGTTTTATTGTGTAATTCTTTGGCAATTCTCTTGCTGATTTTTTGCAGCAGATTTCCCTTGCCACTATTTTTAATATCGTTTACTCTTGTCTCTTGTTGCTCACTTGTCTTTTCCATGAGAGTAGGATAATTTTAAAAGATTATTATTTATTGTTTTAGTAAATCTTCAGCTGTCGTGCGTATTTGTTTATTTTCACTATCCCATGCACAATCTCTAAAGGCATATGTATAGCTTCCATCTTGATTAATAATGTATCCTTCTCGCTCAAACTGTCTTTTATGTCCTGCGCAATGATCGATCTGTGTTTTGATGATGACTGCTCACTTGCCTTTGGAAGGATCTATGTATTCGCTACTAATGGTCGGCGCACTATACGGGACGTCGTCTTGGGGCATATTATTAAAGCACATCTCTGCAGGGAGGCAGTAGACAGGCATTTTTCTAATACCACGACTTTGAAAGTCTTCTCATTTTAGCTGGAGGACGGCTTGTTTTCATTCTGTAAATTTCTTTTTAAATTCTTGCTGTTCATCACTACTTAAGAGTGATTTCTTGATTTCTTCATTGACGTCAAAAGTGAAACCATATTTTTTCTCTCTCTCCTTGCTCTTTGCTAAAAGCTTTATTTCAATCTTTTTCCCATCTTCTGATTTTGTCGCGCTAGTAAGAGTAAGCGTATCAAAATTGAGAGATCGATCGTCTTTAGATTGATTATAACGATCTCTATAGACCACTTTTTCTGCTTTTAGCTCGCCGTTATACCAGGCAGTAATATAAAGACCGTACTCTGAACCACCGCTTCCATTGTAGTCAGAGTATCATCTGATGTAGGTAGCGAGTTTATTGGGGATATCAATTTTTATGCTACGAGGATACTCTATATGCATCAGATGCTCTACGAAGGCAGGCATGTGTTCCAGGAGATCTTTTTTAGAAATATCTTTAGCTTCAGAAAGGGTCTTCAAGATTTTCTCCTGTCTTTTTCTATTTTCTAGAAATAGTGCATAATTACTTTCAATGTCTTTCATCTTCTTTTCTTCTGCTGCAAAAATAGCTTTTTCTTCATCCGTTAGAACGGAGTTCATAGCTTCGTTAAATCTTCATTTTGGTAAACTATATGATCTGTCGCTTGAGTATTTGAAAAGATCTCTGATGCCGAGTACTTTGAAATTCTCTTCCGAGGAAATGTAATACCGTCCGCATGTTGGACTATTGAAATGATGATCGAATCTCATCGCAGGTTGGATCTCTAGGCTCGTTTGCAATGCTTTTATCTGATCCTCGTATTTCACATACTCTTCTAGCGGACATGAATAGAGTTCCTTGTCTATCTGTACGCGGAAAGAAACTTGAGGTCCTTTCTTCTCTTTTGAGCTCGTCTCCTTAAAACTCGTTGAGATAGATCATGCTCCTTTCTTTTGATATTCCTGAGAGTCTATATCTCATGAGTAACTATACGTACTTCAATCATTCTTCACTTCGAATCCAAAAAGATCACATGTTCGAGCAGTATTCTTTTCTTTTGTTAGACATGGTTTTAAAATTTCATATATACCTTTGCATAGTTGATTGCGCTTATTGGCTATGTCTTGCTCATTAGTATGATTCCAGATTTCTGAAGTCAAAAGTTTTATATCAGTAGAAGCCTTAGCAGGGAAGGGATTGTTTTTTATAACCCCATATGGCTTGCCATTTTCTTTTTCTTCCTGGCTTCCATAACTACCGATAAAACTATCTCTTCTTCTTTTCGTCTCTGAAGAGGGTATCAATGGAATATTATTTTGCTGCATATATTCGAGTGTATGTTTTTCTGCTACTTGTCGTTTGATATTATTAATGATAGTAGATATTTGCCCTAAAGCGTGTTTTATAAGAGTATCACGATCGTATGCATACTGAGAATGGTACACTTTTGTTTGCTTGGCATTTTTAGGCTTAACGATCTTTTTATCATAGTTTGCTATATGTTTATCAATGAAAGAGTAGAGATCATCCAATGTGTATTTATATTTGTCATAGTAACGAAGATGATTTTTATCCGAGCGGTTCGCCCCTTCTTTTTCTTCGTAAACAGAACCATATTCTATGGTGATTTCCCCCTTTGTGTCCTTCAAAAGTTTGTTGATAAGGATTGCATTGGGATTATTGATGGAATTTGAATCTAATTCAGGTGTCGCTTTCATGAATGAATCGTGAGAATGAATAAAGAATTATTATTTGATAAGTTTCGCATCAATAAATGTTTCAGCTGTAATTTTAGATTGCATTTGAAATGCTTCGAGGCCGATGTCGTCGATCACTATTGCGGCTGTTGCGCCTGCGTAGTTGTACTTGCTGACGATAGGCCGTGTAATTCCCAGCGATCTTAAGTACGTGGTCTTCTCTTCGAGATTTCCTCCTGTCCAGATAGTGATGGTTTTTCCTTCTGACTCGTATTTCTTCAGTAGAGTAACAACTTCTTCTCTGAGTTTTTGAGTGCCTTCATCGGGTGATCCTGCTGCTGCATACTCTATAAGTGTCCCATCGACGTCACAAAATACGCCTTCGACTCTTTGTCCTTTCATCACTTCCGGAAGATCAAGTTTTACGTTCATCATGTACTCCAGCATTTTTTCTTTTGTATCGAGACCTGGAAAATACTTTTGTGTATATTCAAAAGCACGGTCTATATGCTGTTGTTCGTCGGCAGTAGGATTTCGCACATCTTTGATCTTATAAGGCTCAAGGCAGTGAAGGATCTGTCCAAGATAGCTTTGATTCAATTTCTTTACTCCCTCCTTTGCTTCGTCTGATAATTGATTTCTGTCGCCGAAGGTGAAACTATTCATCTCAGTAATAGGGGAGAGACAGTCAAGAAACTTTACGCGAGGATTGTTCTTGATCGCTGCTCGTTCATTCGTTTTGCCACACTGTTTCTCGAGAAACGAATAGGCGAGTATGCCAGCTATGATGATCTTCGCTGTAGGATCTGCTCTTAAAATATTATTAGCAATGGCGATTCCTTTGAAGTCGCTGAGGTGATCATATTCTTTTTCTTTTGCCCAAACACTTACGATATACGCCCCTGTAAGCTCAGGATTGTCTATAAATCCTTTGATGCGAACCTTGATTAGATCATCTTTCTCATCCTTTGGTCGTCAAATGAACTTAAGAGAGTTAATTAAGGTCTCTCTGTCTTCAGGTTTGAGGGTGTGAGCAATTTGTTGCTGAGCGTTATCAGCAATTACTTGAGAAGGAGAGGATGCATTTGCATCCTTCTCTGGTGTTTGATGGTCTGTATTTATATGGAGTTTATCTGTCATCGTGTTTTTAAGGGTTATAAAATTATTCAATACTTACCGTATACTCCGGATATGACTTACTCATTACCTGCACGAGTACATCCCTATATTCTAATGGTACTGCTCCGTATGAACCTGAATTTCAGTAGAGTCTGATAGTCTTTGCATCGTTATCCATGTTGATCCATCCACCACCAAGCATCTGTTCTTTCTTCGCTCCTACTTTCCCTGCAATATCTGCATGGTACTCGAGTGGATGAGATGCTACATGTAATCCATCATCATTACGGAAGAAGATGAACTTCTGGCTCTTCTTATAATTTAGTACAATGTCGGGGCGCCACTTTCACTGCTCGATAAGCGTTATAAACTCTTTTGCGATCTCTACGCGCTTAAGTGCTTCAAGTCTTTCTTGTTCAATGCTCTCTTCTTCCCTTTTTTTCTCATCAGCAATTTGTTTTGCCTTCACTTCACGATATGCTTGGCACTGTGAAGGAGCAAGGGTTACATTGTGCTCTTTGGCGTACTTCAAAACTTCTTCGAGATTCCCTGACTTAATCTTCAAGTCGAGAGCGTATTTGTGATACTCTTGTCCTAGCTGATACTTTTTAATGTATTCGGGTATTTTGTGCTCATATTTTACCTTTCCCGCTTTTATTCTTTCTATGTTGATAGGCTTCTCTCGTACTTCGATGAGTCAGCTGCGTTCCGCTAATTTTTCGGCTATGTCGAACTCTCATGCTCTGAGTGAGTCACGAACCCGATTGCTTACTATAGTCTTGTCGATTTTCAAGCCGCCGGCTTGAAGAAGAACGTATATGCCTTCCCGGTTTTTTGCAGCATGGAGATCGTTAAGTCGTTGCTGTACATATGCAGGAGTAATATCTGCACGCTTGAGTAGCGCTTCGCTATGTTCTATAATGGCCTTAGGTACATAACTATCTTTATATGTTTCGAATTTCTTCTCTGCCGGATCAAGATAGCGTTTAAGTGTATCAATCGCCATCTCATAGGTAATGTAGGGGATGTAATTGAAGTCGCTATCATTATCTTTTATTTTACCATTTGCATATATTGGCTTGATGATTTGCTTTTTCTCTTTTTCTGTTATCTTTGCTTCAGTCATAACCTTTTCTAATTGCCTTGTGTCCCCATGTTTAAAACACAAAGCTGCATAAGCCACTATGTATTTGCGATAGATGATAAGATTTTTCTTATAAAGTGTGTCGAGCGTATGTAAATGCTCTTGTTCACAAGCACTTTCTAAGAGTTTTCTTATATAGTTTTTATCATTTGCGTGTGGATCTATAATCCTTTTTTCACCACTGTCGCCATTCATGCGACCAACTAAACGACTCATCTCATTGAAATAATCCTTGTCATAAGATACATCAAAATTGCTATAGAGAACTTCATAGAACTCCAAGAAACCTTTGCGCTCTTTTTCTAAATAAGCTTTGAATCCTGCGAGATTCCTTGTAACAATCTCTTGTCCTTTCCTCTGAGATATCGTCTCACTTTTTATAAGTTCAACGATAGTCTTAAGACTCTCGGCTCTTCTACTTATGTCATAATCTTCTGGGAAGAAATCTACTTCGGTAATTCCATGATCAGCAAAGAATTTCTTCATAATTTCTCATGCTTTTTCTGCACGATCCTTTGACCACCCTAAACAAGTATCTCGTAGTCATCCTCTTTTTAGATATCCTTCATAGAGCGCTTGGTGGTTTTCTATTTTATCTTGTGCAAGAATTTCAAGATTTTTATAGCGTTTCTCAGTATCTTTAGGGTCACTAGACCAAGAATTTGGCTCAATAGAGAACTGATTGCAATGCGCAAAGAAGTAGGTTTGATAGTAATCTTCTTTGTCTGATCATATTATATTTACTGCTTTTATAAGCTGCTCAATAGACTCCATATCGTGACATTTAGGGGCTCCGATCAAATACTCAGTAATTCTTTTTGCTGCCTCTTTTTTCTTTGTCTGATCTTGGATGAGCGAAAGCAAAAAGAAAGAAGACTCAAGAGGATTGTTAAAATAGTTAGAATCACTTTTTGGAAAATTTATATTAAAAAGTTTTAATATGTTTTCTTGATGTTTAGAAGTGTCTTTTATAAGATTTTCTTTAAGTAAGCTATTCGCTCTTCGATGAGAACCTTCCTCCATATAGAGCGTAAATGCTTCATCGTACATTTGTTCTGGCGTATATGGCTTTTCTTCGTCCTTTTTTTCTGCAGACAAACTGTCAGTAAGATCTCATGCAGCAACAGTCGAGTTGGCGTCTGCTTTAATCCCACTTGGAATATATAGTCTTCAGATAAGGCCTTCATCAAAAGAGTGCGGCTTTCCCTTCTCGAGAGTGATGTCTTTAGTGCCACCGTTTTCAGTTTTTACTTTTATGGCGTATGCTTTACTCTCAGCATTATAAGTACAGTCAACAATTTCTTTATAATCCAATGATTTGTTGTCTTTCCTGTCTTTTCCTTCTGATCTATAGTATTCTGCTCGTCAGACTGAAAAAACGTCATCACCTATGATAGCTATGATACCATTTCTGCTGTCTCCACCTCCACCTTCGTAATATCATCCATCTTTTGCTATACATGCATCTACGATGATACCTTCAGAGGGTGTAAAGCTCTTAGTGTCTTTAATTCCTTTGCTGAACCAGTAATCGAAAAATCAGGTTGTCCCTGTGACTTTTCCATACTGTTCTCTGAAGTAAGTCTGCTTTTGTTCAAGACCAAGCTGATGAAATACTTCAGCATTGTGACTCATGGTAAGAGAAGAGCTTTGTGCAATATCAAGTACGTTGTCTTCAGTTTGATTTAATGATTTTTTAGTCATGGTAGTGGGAAGAATATAGTAAATAATGGTATGTTGAGCTGTTGATTAGTTTCGTATTTCATCTAGCTGATCTAAGTTTGGTTTGCGTGGTACTTTGCGGCTGCGATCAACGATATAGTAGCTAGAGTCTGTATCAATGTGCCCATGGCGAGTCTCTTGCTGGGTGTTATCAACAGAATTCTCTGTTGGGTGGAGTATGTTATTCATTGATGCAATGTAACGTATAAATGTTGACTTCTTGATAAATTAAATCATAAATAAAAAATCGCAGAAGGCAATTGCCTACTACGATTTACTGCTGTCGAACTTCCTCAACAAGCGATGATTATGGCTTATATAAGACTGGCGCGAAGTGGATGCTTTCGCGGTCATAGAGCTCATAATCGATCTTAAATCAGACGGATTCACAAAGTTCTTTGATCGATTTTTGAGACATTCTGTATGATTTGAAAACGCTGAATGTAGTGCATGGGGTAGAGCTATGAGTAGTATTCCTGCACTCGTTTGCCGGAAGATTGATTTCTTTTTTATTGTTCCCTGGTACGTGTAATGTTATTTTTTTTGGCATAGAAAGCGTTACATCAATAAAATCTCTTCCATCATTTTCCCGGTCTACATTATATCTCACATTCTGTGGGTCTACTTTATATCTGTCGCAGAATGCAGAAACGCACCGATCTTCAGTTTCATTGTTTTCATACAGCAGTCTAGTCAGATGATAGAAAGGCATGCCAAATGCCATAGATTTTCACATATCATGCATAGCGAAAAAGCTCGGTATGAATATATCTCATGGCTTCATCGCATCGGCTACATCCTGGAGGATCTTCTTTAGGTCGTCGTATTCAAAGTTGGCCAACACATTGAACATGGTGATGAGTCTTGGTTTTTCGTCGTTGTTCTCTGCAAGGAGTTTCTGAAAAGTGCCCTGATAGTACTCGAGGGTGAAAAGTTTTTCTAGATCGTGGAAGTGATCTTTCGCGAGATCTTCTGCTAACGACAGCGATGCTTTACTGAGATCGCATGCGATGAAATGAGGCTTATGAGACTCATCGGGAAGATCGTCTAGTTCCTTGTTTCTGAGTGCTTTGATCTCGCGATCTAGTCTTGCGGACGCTCTCTGTGAAACGATAGGAAACGCAACCATATTTGAAACAATGCCATTTCCTGTTCCAATATCTATCCGTGTGTCCATACGTCAGAGACACTCTCGTAATTTTTTAGCGCTGTATTGGAAGTCGGGTCATGCGCTGATGAACATGTCGAGGAAACCATTATTCACAAGCAGGGTGTAGGGGTGTGTCCCCTGGTGATCTATAGCTCAAAGTTTCTTCCCTGCTTCTCACGCATAAATGACCTCGGTTGGGATCTTCCCTTCTTTGAGCGATGCAATTTCTTTACTTGTATCCTGAAGAATCAATGAGATCGCCTCTGAAGCGGCTGTTGTCGCGCTGGAAAATGACGCTGTCTGATCAGCTTCTGTGCTTATCTTATTTCTGTTCTTCTTTATTTCGCTCATTACAACACGCTCCATAATCCCATAAAGATGCTCTTCAGCGACGAGTACATCTGGTCACTTTCAATCGTGTAGCCCGAAAGTTCTGTCGGCGAGTAGAGCACAAAGGCGATCTTGTTTTCGCCATACAGTATAATTTCACCCTTCATTCCCTCAAAATTACTCTTCATCATTTTTACCTTTGTAGACTTATCTTTCTTTACCGCATTTAAATACTCTTTATTAACTTCATGATTACTAACGATGACCGACGCATGAATTCATCTTGCCTGTCTTTTCTTTACAAACTCCGTATTGAGAAACTTCTGTAACTCAGGTGCAATGTCGTCGTCGCTCAAAAATGAGAACAGAGGAGCATCATACTCCAACAGATCGGCGTACTGGCTCTTAATTCCTGCGACTCCTTCGTAGTAAGTGATCTTGGGCTTGTTTCCAAACTTACTTGCAAGTGCCATGAACTCTGGGAGGTTCTTTTTCATCGTTTCGTGTTTCTCTTCAATATTCTTCAGCAATACCTCCGGAGAGATTACCGAAAAATAACTGACCTCATTTCTTTTGAGCTCCTGTACGATTCACTGCTTCTGCAGCTCTTTGAGGATAGAGTAGACGGTTCATCTATTTTCAGTACAGCGTCTGGCAATACTACTTGCCGGCGCAGCGCCAAGTTCAAGTGATGCGAGATAGACCTTTGCCTCCTTGTCAGAAAGGCCGTACTGTTGAAGAGAATGAATAAGGTTGTTCATGGGATTCGCGGGTAAGAAAAAGTAATTACTACCATTATATTGAAAGCGTTGATAGGCAGCAATTATTGGTATTTTTGGGATGGGTGTTGATGAACTATAACAACAGAAAGAGAGGAGGATATATTGACTTATAAGATAACTGCGTTATGATCTCGATGCTAACAAAATATACACAACTAAAAACACAACGATATGAAAAAGCTAATTACAATTAACAGGCCAGTATTCATCGCTAAGCTGAAGGCCATCGGCAAAACCATTGGACAAATGTTCATGACCTTGGTGATCATGGTATGGGCGCTGATGGTCTATTTGCTTGACGGCTCTCCGGATAAGTATGATATCCGCGAGGCTCGTCAATCCTATGATGGCGACGCTTACTACGATTATCAGATCGCTAATATGATCGGCTGGCACAGTCCTGTGACGCAAAGCCAGTGGTGGTGTCTGCTGGTGGCTGGACTCATATGCATACTGGGTGGAGTGATTCTCTACATCAAATGGACGAGTCGCTCTGTCCCACCTTCGACTCTTCCATCTCCGACGTCCTGATCGGATCTACCTCTTTGGGGCTCTGTTTACAGAGCTCTTTTTTTTAATGCTAAAAAATTGTACATAGAAAAATCTCTCGCGAGGAGAGAGTTTCATTATTTCTATATTTTTTATCTCATCCCATGATATCATCACGCCACATTTCTTGCGGTTTCTCCTGGATTGCGCGTTCAGGGGAGTGGTGGAGGATTAAGTTCTTTATCTATTTCATCATGTAGTTCTTCAAGGACGTTTTCAGCAGTGAGACCCCTGTATGTTCCGTTTAGATAGATTTTATGGAAGATCATGCTTTTGAGTTGGTTTTCCTGCTTTATGGTGAGAGGGTGTTTATTGATATGGCGTTCTTTGATGAGTCTTATAGAAGTATCGAGGAGCGGAGCAACATTATGTTCCTTGAAATACTCCCGATTGCTGATCTCTGCGTCTTTATAGGCGCTATCAGGCAGCTCAAGAAACGTCTGGGCAAAAAAAGCGAGCTCATACTCATTGTCAGTGGCATTGAGCTGATAGAAATCAAACTTATAGCCTTGAGCTAAAAGAGAGGCGATCTTTGTTTGGATCTGCACCTGTGCACTTTCCTGATACTTGTTTCCGCTTCTTCCATAAGCGACCCACATATTTCCCGCATTGATCTTTAACCTTTCTGCTATCTGCTGAGAAAATGCAAATAGCCCTGGAGTATTCATATAGTAGATATCAAGAAATTGCTTGCCTGTTTCTACTGATAATGTGTCGTGCTGGTTATTCAGGATATGTGAGGCTACAATATATCTCTTTCCATTGATCAGTGCAGTCCCAACCTTTCCAAGAGTCGAGTACTCATTGTCAAAAACATCCATATAGAAGTCATTATTTATAATCTGCTCTTTGATAACATGTAACTCTTTCGTCTTGGGCTCTTCTTTATTACTATTCAGTGTGTTTTGCATAGCTTCATCATCAAGATCGAGATATCAAAAGTAATCTTTAGTGCTTAGACCATAATCATCGCCTCTTTCTGCAACGAAGTCGTTGAGTTTATGGATGAAGCTCTCTCCGCCGCCAAAACGACCAGGTACTGAATATTTCCCATGAGCTTGCGCTTTTATGAGCCGGCTCAAAAAGCTGCGTCTCATCGCTTCCGCCTTATCGTCATCTATGCCATAGATCATTTTCATGCGATTTCTCTGATACTCATAGCTGTTCCACATCATCTCCACGTCTGACTCTCAACTCTTTCAAAGAGTATACATTCCACGCATTTCTCCAAATTGATTCATCCAAGGTGCCATCTCTTTCACAAACTCCTTTTTCTCTTTTTCTTTTTGTTTTTTCTTTTGCAGCTCCATACCTGCTGTCAGTGCCCCCGTTAGAAGAATCGCTGAACTTGCAACCACTAGCGCTGCTTTCTTCATAAGACGAATCTTCTCTTTTGCTTCAGGAGATCTTGAGGCCTCTAGAATCGCCATAGCCATACCATCTTCTTCACTGGGATTTCGCATATGTGTACCTGCTGCCTCTGCAAGAGTTCTCATTTTATCCGTCGTAAATCTTCTCGACTGAATAGCCCGAAGATATTCACCTTCTTGTTTCGTGTAGTTTTTGCCTGCATGTTGTATGGTAAATGATTTTTTTACTTTTGCTCCGCTTAAAACCCTATTGTGCTGATCGTCATATTGTACAGTAAATTCTATTGAGTCGAGTGGTATGCCCAGCGATTGAAAGCCATCAAGTACTCGTTTTTTAGTATGTCCAGTGGTGTTTGCATCATGGTATGGATTTGTTTTATCCGGATCTCCGTATGCAGCGAGCATTTTTTTGATATCGTCGTGATAGGTCTCGTGTGCCGGATCTGGTGCGGTGAAATAACTCAGTACGATATTATTTTTCCTGCCGAACGCCGTGTCGGATGACATGTTTTTTAATAGCTGGATGATCTGTGCGTCAGAGAAGTTTCCAATAGATCCTCCTAAGAAGAAATACATTTTGTTCTTGATGTCTTTGAGCGTGTCGTCTGAAAGAAAGTCGATCTTTGTTCATGTCACTTTGATAGGCCGCTGTTTCTCCTGCATCAGAGATTTCATCTGCGCAGATGCGTGATCAACAAAGTAAGGGCTGATGTCGGCGGGAATATATGTTTTTCCTTTGAGTCTTTCTCCGAGCACATCAGTGAGGATCGCCGAGCTCTTTTGTCCATCGCCGCAACCCATATCAATAACGTTTCTGACATGCTTCCCGTCGAAGTAGTAGGTAATAAGCTCTTTATTGTTTTTATAAAGTGTCGCTTCAGTGCTGCTGAGTTCGCTATATTTTTGTGAACGTAATACCTGAGAGAACTCATACGCGCCATTGTCCTGTGTTAGCGGATTTCCCCGATCATACAAAAACATACCAGTCGGTTCCTGGTTCGGATCAAAGAGCTGGTCAAGATATGTTCAAATCTTATCAACTTTGGTTGACTCTCTATTGTCGTTGACTCATGCTGTTGATAGCATTTTGTTGCTCATATCTATTTGTTTTGCATCCGCACTAAATCAAAAATATTTTTACATGTTGTATACAGCTGCTCGCTAGAAATGATTAACCCTGACATCTCATTATCATTCATCAAAGCGATGCTTATCTTATTTGGTCCGTAGATGTTGATCTCTCCCTCTATCATAAAGCCTGACTTCTTGATAAGGATAGATTGTTTTTTTGCTTTCTCATCAATGCCTGCGTATCTTTGATTTGCCGGAGTATCAGAAAGAATCACTTTTGCGTGGATATCATTTTTTATGCGCTTCACGAGAAACTCTCTGTTGAGATAGTAGAGGAGATCTTTGTTACTTTGCTCGATACCAAGAAACGATAATATCTCTGTCTGTGAGCTTAAAAGATCCTCATACATCTTCTTCACGCCCTCTATCCCTTCAAAAAATTGTATCTTCGGCTTATTGCCAAATTTCTCAGCCATAGCCAGGAACTCGGGGATCTTCTCCTTAAAAGTGTTATATTTGTCTTCAAGTTCTCTGAGGAGGAGTTCAGGTGCAACCACCGAAAAATAAGTCATATTGCCTTTTCTGACCTCGTTGACGATGCCTTTTTTCTGCAGCTCCTTGAGGATCGTATAGACCGTTGCGCGGTTTTCCTGGCTGTTTCTTGCGATAGAACTACCTGGTGCAGAGCCAAGTTGTAGGGTAGTGAGATAGACCTTCGCTTCTTTCTCCGAAAGACCGTACTGTTGGAGCGTAAGTAACAATGATTCCATAGGGATAACGAGTAAGGATAAATTTCATAAAATGCGCTTATATTACACAATTATACGAATAACGAGGATAGGCGCAAATTCCTCCAAAAACGCCTGCCTGTTGGTTGAGTCAAACAACAGAATTATCATACACATTATTGACATATAGTACGTCAGGCATACAATAATAGAACAAACAAAAACTAAAAAATCATCCCAAAAAATATGAAAAATCTACACACATGTATCGTCGCTATGGTAGGCGTTATTACCATGCTATTATTCACAGCCAAGACGAATGCGCAGATGCTCAATGTTGCCGCCACTCCCGATAGCTCCTTTGTCGTTGACAAGGTCTATGCCGGGGCGTTAGCTACAAGCCGTTATCTGCACGATTCAAATGAATCCAAGCAATTCGACAAGTTCGCATCAGTAAGAGTTGGCGCGTCAGTTGTCTGGAAGGTAAGTCCAAAATTTGCACTGAGGTCGCTCGTTGCAGCAGAGTATGAGGTGGTAGGGAAAACGTCCCTTTCGTTTCAGGCCTTCTGGTTGCAATATCAGCCTCATAAGAAATGGCTTACCGAAATTGGCATCGGCCCGACACTTACTGCAGGCCTTCATCGTCCACATCCGGTTACCCACTGGGGCCAGTTCGAACCTTTTACCAAGGCTCAATTCCCCGGCGTAGCGCCCCGCGCACAGATCAAATATCTGCCTTCGGGAACGACTATGATCGGCGCCGGTGTCGGCATCCGCCAAGGCATGCCCGAGTATCAACTCGCCGCAAACATTGGCAGCTTCCAGCTCTCAGCCTTTCACCAGGAGTGTACCCGCACGACCGGTCTGGGCTTAGGCTATGCGAAAGGCAGGTGGACTTCTACAAGTATCTGGAAAAGCGATGATCTCATCGCCAACATCAGTAGCTTTATGCTCCACCGCAAACAACAACTCATGCTTTACACGGACTTTGGTTACTCTCTTCCCAAAAAAGATGTCATCCGCTTCGAAGCGGGCCTCATCAAACTGGTGCAAGCAGGCTATATCAAATCCATCATCGGCATGGGTTACTCCTACGAGGCAAAGGCCATCAAGGCTTATCTCTTTGTTTCGTTGTAAACTACGTATTCACTAATAGGGCGGGGCTTTTTTCGGCCCCGCTTTTTCTTAACAACATTGTTCATTCAACATTAAAAAATATTTTATGGAACAGAATACAATTATCAGAAAAATCTTTTGTGTGTTCTTGAAAATGGGAACCTATAAAAATGTTATTATTGAAACAACTACTGCCGATCCTCAGGAACTTAAACTACAAGTACCAAAAGCAGGACGTCCCGGTTCTGATATTCCCGTGCATGCTTTCTACACAATGGAGAAATTGTTTTATCTTACTTCGGATAACATACAACTAGAATCTAAGGAGGTAAACCAATCAAAAACTTATTTCCTAAATGCAAAGCCAGTGACTTTACGGCAAATGGAAAAAGAGGCACATGAAGAAGGAGCGGCAGAGCCTTGGACGACTAATGATGCCCGAGAGTTGCTAGAAAAAATGCAGAAAGATGAATCATTGAAAGGCATCCAATGTAAGCTCACTGAATACTTCTTTGTCTTTGATGAAACAAAACATGTGCTCTTATAACATCATTTCAAAAAAACTTATGACATGGAACAGAAACGTAGAAAAAAGAAATACGGACCATTGAACATCCTTGAAAAGATGGATCTTGGTATCATACGTACTGCTATTTTGATGGGTACGGCTGACCATAAGGAAGTAAGAACTACTAGAGAAAATTCAGACAGGATACTTTATGTTTGGGCTACAAAAAAACATGCAACGACCTTCCTGACAAACGAACATGAGGAGGGTAGGTGGACTATGTGGCGTGAGCCGATACATAGTATTATCGCAAAGGCCCGCATCATGAAATTTGATAAAATTGTCTTTAACTATGCGGGGACAACAAAGCGTCCTAGAAAATACTACATACTTCCATTACGAAAGCAGCGAATAAGAAAGAAAATATTAAATCACTAAATAAACTACTAAAAAAATGAAAAACGTACTAATCATCGCCTTGCTCCTCATATATTGCTTGAGCTCATGCGATACGAACAAATCAACTGATGCTGAAAATTCAGTATCAACTACCAGCGCTGTTCAAGAACATCATAAAAAAGACAGTAGCTGGACACTTCCTGATGGGACTCATTGCACAAGTATGGAAATAGAGGCTGTGGGCCAGGGAGGAAAAAAGGTAGATGGCGTATACTTTTCCAGAACGGATACAGTGCAAATCGGTACCGCATATGCAATTCGCTTTAAAAGGTGGACTACGCCGGTAAGCGCTACATCCAGCACAGAGATCCTTGAGGTCTATGAGCCAAAGACAGGAAAAAGCATCAGAAGTCAAAAATGTCCATTTGGTGGCTTTTAGTAAACAATTATTCAGAAACATCGTAAAATCATTGTATGAAAAAACAAATAAAATTACTCATCCCACTTCACATCATCTTAAAGGAATGTGAAATAACACTTCACGGTATCACCTATGATAATATCCATAGACTGGGAGATGCGAATATTGAAGCGCTGATTGCGGCCATAAGAAAATCTATGGCGGAGAAAAGCACATTGCTGCTGGACTCTCCATTTGATAATGCGAAAGCGTCTACCGTCGCTATGCGTGAAGAGAAAGCTGCACATAAGATATATAGTGCTACTGCTAAGAGAGCGTATAAGTCGTTTTTTAAAACGCACTCCAAACAGAGAAACGCAGTGATACGCTTTTTAGAAAGTCAGATGACTGGTGTCTATTTGCCGGTGTTGCCTTACTTACGTTCGCGGGATGAAAATGCGTATAAAAAGTACACTCATATGGTCATTTATCCCTATAACCTACACCTCGACACAGAGTATGATTTTATGTGGATTACCCCTCCGAGGTGGGAATCGGCAATGTATATGGGAGGAACGGTAAATAAATATTATTGTTTTTTGTCTCCTATAGTTCATTCAGATAATCATGACTATCAAGCAGGGGGCTATGCGTGGGAGCTCAACTATCGCCATCCTTTAGTTATGCCTGTAAGAGATCTTGAGATCTTACGTGTCCATATAGAAAAGAACGATATCTGGTTCGTGGATATCTGGTGCAAAAATAATATGCTGCACTCACGTTCTTCTGAAAGGATAAAAGAGCTATTGATGGACAACCCTCCTGCTTTAGTCCCCGGCATTGTATCTCATACAGAGTTCTTAAAAAGGAAAAAAGAAGTGAAACAAAAGATTGCTGAAATGGCAAAAGACAAAGACAAAGCTGATTCTATGACGATCTATTTTACAAAAAAGAAGTTAGACGAATAGAAAACGCCATATCTAGTGCAACCGCAGGTCCTCCTGCGGTTTTTTCTTTATCAAAAAATTCTACAGCCGATTAGCTGGTCTTACGATACTTCCTCTCTTTGTTTTGATAAGAGGCGGAAAAAGAGAATGAGCAATGTCTATAGAACCCATAGTTTTCTTTACGTCTGCGAATGACTGGATATGCTGTCACTTTGACTTGATAGGAAGAACACTCGTTATCCTGATTTCTTTACAATATCGTTTGACCATATAAATAGCCGGAGCGATATCGCTATCTCCGGTAATAATCATCATATCGTCACAGGTGCTCAAAAATGCGTCAGCCACTATTCTCGTTGCTATATTCACATCAGTTCTTTTTTCCTCAAAATTTTTATAATGTATCTTCTCAGGAATACATTTTTGCTTAATAGTATAGGGAATGAGAGGATCGCTTATGTGTTCTACGTAAATAATCGGCATCTTCTTGCTGAATTTTCTTGTTACTTTCTGATACTCTCCCATAATAATCTTTATTCCTTCCGTTTTTAAAGCCTCAATGTAGCGTTGATGTTTTATTTTGTCGTATGCATCTGCCGCACTAAATGCGCTAAAATAATATATCGTTTCTAATTCCTGATCTGGTGACATATATTTCTTAGCGAGAGCCTTGAGATTCAGCCATAAATGGGCTTTTCAGGAGTGATTCTTTAGTGCAAAATAGAGATTAAATCAATCAATATAAATATTTATTTTTCTTTTAGTCATTTTTTTGTTTTTAACTTTTAAAAAAACCTCGAGAATGGTTACTCGGGGGTGGGCAGGCAATGTTTGCACATTCCATACCTCGGGTGTGTTTCCACTATAATCACTTTTATGTGGATTTCAAGTTTTACCTTAATTTCCCATAGATTTTAGCATTTTTTGAGAATATTTGCGGTTTTTTCTTTATCAAAAAACTTAGAGCAAACACGCCCTAAGCTCAACTATTTTTCCTAACAGCTATTAATCCGACTCCGCCGACTTCGGCATGGGGAGAATAAATGTGGTCCTCTTGCATTGCATCGCAAGCACAATACACCCAATACTTAACAGCATGAATAGAAAGAAAAAATCTTCTATCTCTGGCGTGATCAGACTGAATGCTCCCGTGGATAACAGAGCAAGGCTGATAAAGACCAGCAAGTTCCTCCATTTTCGGAAGATAACCGGTAGCATAAAGAGGATGCCTATCGCAAGAGGTATATCGGCTACACCTCCAGGCTGATCATATAAAAACCGCATTGCTGCCCATCCGCCGATCAAAAATATGGCGAGGATTGTTAATATAACATATACATTTTTCATACTCATTTATTTTTGTGTGTCCGGAAATTGTAGCCTTTTATAAGGCGAAGTCAAGAGTCTAAAACGGCTTATTTCCTACCCAAAATAGACCTCTTTCAACTTATCATTATCTTTAATATCCTCATACGTTCACTTCAAAATAATTTTACCGTCGTTCATGACAAACAACGTATCGACGAACTTACCCAAGAATGCAAAGTCGTGTTCCACGATGATCACTGTCTTTCAGGCTTGGATAATTTTCTTGAGTAGCTCGATTACTTTTCATTTGAGCTTAGGACTCACCCCTGCTGTCGGCTCGTCCAACAGATAAAGTTTCGTATCTTGCAGGTAGAGTCTCGCTATCTCGAGCAGTCTCATCTGTCCGCCCGACAGTGATCATGCCAGATGCTTTCTCTTATCATAAAGCTCCAGTTGCTCTAAAATATCTTTTATTTGTTCCTTCATCTCTTTCGGCAGATAACTAATCGGTAACCATTTTTGTCGCCGTCTTAACTTGTGCACAAATGCGAGTGCAAGATTTTCCTGCAGGGTCAGATTTTTAAAGATACCAAAACTCTGGAAGACGCGTCCGACCCCGAGCAACGATCTTTGTTCAACGGACATATTGGTAATATGCTGCCCATCAAAGACGATAGACCCATGTTGTGGCTTCTGAAAGCCATTTATGAGATTGATCAACGACGTCTTTCCGCACCCGTTCGGTCCCACAAGTCCTATCGCTTGTCCTTCTTTGATCGTCAAATCAACACCATTGATGATGTGATTGTTTCCGATATGTCGCTCAAGATTTTCGATATGTAACATGGAATGAATAAATTTGTAAATATTTTTAGTGATCTCTTCCAAAGGATGTTTTGCGGAAGGTGATGAATGAGGTGACCATGATGAGTAGTGCGAAGATGCTTTCCCTTATGTAACCAAGGAGTGATGGGTCGACCAGCTTGAAAAACCTGAGGTACTCGTACACAAAAATGATCAGCACGGATATAAGAAAAGTTTGTCGCTCTCATCGCTTGTATGACAAGAAAGAAATGACCAGTAAGAGTATGAGCATATTGAGCCAAAAGCTGGCAGGGTCGATATAGAGATAGTAGTACGTGTAGAGGTTCGCTCAGATAACCGCACAGAGCGATGTAAGCGCTATCATGATTCACGTATAGACGGGGATTTTTACTCAGAGTATTTTGAGTATGTTTTCGTTTTCACCTCGTCATTTAAGGATGGCATAGATATATGTCCTCTTAAAGAGTGTAAGTCAGACGAGCACGAGTGCACCGATAACGCCTGCTACTATTAAAAAGTTTCACAGTCATTTTATGAGTACATTGCCGGCCAATAGTCTGGTGATGCCTGATAATCAAAAACTTCCTCAAGTAACGGATACCCGATTTATGGAGAGTTGATATACGAGCATATAGAGAGCCAACGTTCCTACGATGAAATATACCTGGGAGAGGCGTTTTGAAAGATAGAGAATCAGTATGGTAAATACGATAGATGCTAGCCAGGCTATAGGAATCGTGGCTAGCATAGGTCGCTCAAAATGCATGTTTAGCAGGGCAGTAATATAACTGGCGAAAATGATAATCGCTATATAAGAGCAATCTATGGATAATCTTAGTTTGAGAAAAAATTTAAATCCCGTCGCAAGAACATAAAATATGATCGCAGTGATCAGAAGATGATAGACGAAGGGGAGAGACATTTAAATGTTTCTTGCTTTTATGCTAAAAAGTCACTGCGGCTTAACCAATAGTATCACTAATATGAGGATAAGTATGCACGTCTCTTTGAATTCGATAGGCCGTCAGAGTCAGATGAAAAGAACGTATTCGAGTATCACATAGAGGAGAGTGCCAAGGAATATATACTCTCTTTTTTCTAAACCTACCATGATTACGATTCCTACTCCTTTAATAATGTAGAAGAGGTTGTCGCTTGCTTTCATAGCTCACTCGTTGGCGATGATGGCTCCGAGAGCAACTAAACCAGGTAGCATGATCATTAGTAAGTTTTGTATCATACGATTTGTGCGGACTCCTAGTGCGCGTACCGAGCCTGTATTCGCGTATATTCACCTTCGTATTTTCCCCATATATGTCATTTTAAATACATAGATAATCATGATATTGAGTACTATAAGAATTATGGCGATCTGCCATCAGGTTATGTGTGATCGCTGAAAGCTTACAGGAGAAGCGCCATAGATGAGGTTTGTGATGTTTTCCAGGAAAATTGATCCGCCCAGTGTGAAGATCAGACCAAAAAGATCCCTTTGTCTTTCGTTGTGAAAGTAATGAACGACAACGTAGTTCGTCGCTCGATAGATGACAATGATTCAGATAAATACGCTTATGTATGTCCATGACCATCAGTCCTTTATGAGGACTGATAGCGTATAAGTGCTCAAGATCATAAAACCTCCTAGCGTTACGTTGAGGTATTTTGCATAGGCAAAACATGCGCTGAGTATGAAGGCGATGCTTCAGTAAATAAGCGTATTAAATAAGATGTATGTTATCATCGCCTTATTCGATAGTAGCTACAGATCCACTTTGTATTTGCGTCATGATATAGTGAATACCTTCTGCGTCACGCTTTTCGTTAAAGTAGTAAGGTCCAAAGATTCCATTTCTGTTCTTTGTTTTGAAGCCGTCAAAATATGCTTTCAAACTATCAGATGTTGTATTTCCTGCTTTGATGCCGTCGATAATTGCCTGTATGCCTTCAATCTCGATGACAACATAGTTCTTGTCGGATTTGATAGGATGCTCCTTTTCAAACTCATTTATAACCTGTAAATTGTTCCCAAGTGCTGTGAGATCAGCCGCATTGTAACTATAAAGTCCTTCTCTCTTGTTGCCGAGCGCTTCTTTTACATCAGCTGCATCAGCTCCTACAGTAAAGAAGATTCTATTTTTAAACGTATCCCAAACTCCATTGCTGATCATAGCCTTTGCAATGCTAATCATAGTGGTGTTTGATTGATTTGAGATCATGATAAAATCAATATCGTTTGCCTTTGTTGCTAAGTTTTTAGCAATGATGTTAAAGTCTTTTTCTTCGGTGCTAAAGGTTGTTTCATATCCTATAGCTCACTTGAAGTTTTCTTTGAATGCATTAGCAAATCCTTGCGCAAAGTCTGTTGTCTCCGACACAATAGCAATCTTTTGTGACTTATTGTTGATGAAGCTCGCAACCTCCTTCGCCGCGATAGTATCGCTGTAATATCTATATACGTAATCTCCGATCTCTGAAACTTGTGGAGCAGACGACACAGCAGACAACATAAATACTTTCGCTGCTTGTGCGATCTTACCTGCTGCAAGAGTCTCAGAAGAGCATGCGCCTCCGTAGATCATACTTACATTGTCGACATTGATGAGCTTCTGTATGGCAGAGGTGGCATCTTTCCCACTACACTTTCCGTCTTCCATAATCGCATCTATCTTATATTCATTTTGTGAACTATTAAATGCATCAACATATTTTTTAACAACATTCACAATATCCTCACCATACGCAGCGGCAGGTCACGATAAAGGAGCGATCACTCCAACTTTCACTGTTACGGGCCCATTCGACGTATTGTTTGCTGTTTGTGTTCCGCATCCTGCGAGAACGATAGCCGAAATGGCAATAGCGCTGACGAGTAATTTCTTCATGTAAGAGATAATACAAAAAATAAATACCTCAGAATGGTATTGTTCAAATGCTATAAGTCAACGAAGGTAAAGTGGAAAATGTAGTAGATATTCTTCTACATTACATGAAAACAACGCTTATTTTTGCTCTTTCCCTGATTTTGATTTCTCCCATAACGCAAGCAGTTCTTTTGCTACGCTCTTTCAGACATCCACCGAGTACATTTCATCTTGGCTATAAATACTCTTAGCAACTAGTAACTCTTCGTGATACCCGGGCATGATGCCTCCTCCTTGTTGGTCGATGATGACCTTTACGAGATCATATTCTTGATCATATGAGTCACTAATGAATGTTCATAGATGCTCAACGGAAGTAGCTCTTCACGTGCGCGTGAGAGTATGTGTGAGCGGATCGGTCAGGGTATATTGATCTTTGATCAAGGTCAGGCTGTCTTTTTTGTGAATAATATTCTCAAACAGCCTTTGTTCTTTAAGCAAATTACTATATGGTCTCGTATCCATTCATATTCCTTCCAGCGCAATCTTGTTATTGGGGATAAGTTCATTTTCAATAAAATGATACGCAAACCATCCTGCCTGATCCATATCTCTGTTGACGTCGTTGATCTTTAAGTTGCTATTCGTCCGATTTTTTTTGAGTAACTCATTTTGTATCAGCCCTCTCAATGCATCTTCCTCTCTAGGATCTATCGCGTAGCGCTTCAAAATATACTTATAGATTCTATCTGTCGTATAATTAACGAGTTCTACTTTCTTCTCAGGGCTTTCATTATATGTCTTATCATCCATGATAAAATGAAACCCCAATCACAGCTTTTCATACTTTAACTTCTGCTTCAATAACTCTCCCATCTTCTCCTTATATTTACTCTTTTCCACATTTTTCATATATTCATGTACTGCTGTTCATCATATCAATACCGACCCCAGACTCGCTGCAACCATCGCGATAATATATTTCTTTTTCATTTTTCTGTTCTTCTCGTGATCTTCTTTTACGACAAGTTCTTTATATGCCTTATTCTTAAAATACCATTTAGAAAGCGCAGGCTGTTTGTTGCTTGCTAGCCAGCGATGCAGTTCTTTTATCTCCGGTATCTCTTCTTCTGAAAGATTCAATACGTAACTCATGATCTCATCAAACTTCTTTTGTCTGATCATTCCTCATTGCATAGTAACTCATCTTGCAAGATCGTGTAGACGACACGCTATTTCAAGCATGCCATAGTAGTGGAGGGGATCATCTTTGGGTAGATTACCTTTAAGATCTTCTGGCATAGCGGAAAGAAGATTCTTTTTTACGTCCGGATATTTCTGCGTGAGTCCATACAAGTATTGTGCTATTTCTACACTCTTTGGAGAAGCTACGTGTCTTAAAGGTGTCTTCGTAGAGAGGGCATCGATATCTTTTTCTCTGACGGCGCTAAAGAGCTCTTGATGTCCGCTAGCAAGATCGTGAATAGCAAAGAGTTCAGAAGGTAGTTTCGCTTTCTTGATAAGCGTAAGAATATGTTTTTTTTGTTCTGCAAATGACATAATATCTGCTTTCGCTTCCTCAGAGGCTAAACTCTGGTAGAGGATAGGGCAGAGGATGAGATTGATTTTTTCTTTTTGATGGTTTGTTTCAACTGCAAATCTGAGCATTCCTATGAGGTTCTCGTCACTGTATAGATTATTTTCGCTGCGGCTCATCTTGCCGATATAGAGTGCTGCCTTATCTCATCGTGGGGTATTGTTCACATTACGGTCTCAGGTTGAACCGTCGATATATTCGACGACCTTTGCGGGATTTATAGCAAAATTATCTGCTTTTGAGCGCAGACCTACTTTTTCTGAGATAAACTTTCCGATATCGCGTGATTTCATGGGTTAATAAGGCGAAAGTTGCCTTGCTATAAGTATATGGATTTGGAGTTCTTTTGGCAAATTTCTACTTCTTTTTGTGAAGGGCTTTATGCATCTTCCGAATCATGTGAAACATGGCTTTGAGAGCCTCATGGAGGGTGCTGCTGTGGATAACAAGAGCCGACATTTCATGCTGCGCGTACATCATAAGGACGACTTGATCTTTTCAGCATATGATGATCTCATTTGCAAAATCAAACAGTTCATCGTTCAGTGCGATGGCATCATGTTTGTTATAATTATACTTTGCATAGGAATTAGAAAGATTGGAGATGATCGCCATCGTCTTTGTAGGAAACTTTAATCTTCGTGGAATGAACTCTCCTGTGAAATAACTTTCAAGCTCTGGCGCAAGCTCACAGGCGCCTACAAATGCGAGAAAAGGTTCTCACTTCGGCATCTCTTCTCCTGAAAGGATAACGTTTTCGTAGACAGTCTTGATTCATTCGAGTCCTTCGAAAAACTGTGTTTTCACTGGTGTGTCGATCTTTGTTGCCATCGCCATTAGTTGAGGCACTATGGATTCAAGACGTTGAGCTTTTTCTACAGCTTTTTTTGCTAACTTCTCCGGTTCGATCACGCTATAATAGGTGGTGTTCTTTTTCGTCGCGGATTTGGCAAGCCCTTTGGCGATAAGATTTTTTAATATAGAGTAGACTGTGACTCTATTCTCATGCATATGTCTTGCTATAGTACTAACAGGTGCCTGGCCGAGTTGGAGGTTAGTCATATAGACCAAAGCCTCTTTATCGCTGAGGCCAGTATCGCGCAAAATATCTATGAGAGATTTATCCATGAGATGGAAGGAAATGTGTAAAATTAGTAATGTTGTCCCTAAGTATAGTCGCGAGTAGATAAAAGTCTACAGATTATATAGTAATTTTTTTCATTTGTTTTTAGAAGATAAATTGCCTATATTGGTGGGGTATTTAATTTTTTTCATACATTATGCACATGAAGAAACACTTGCTTGCTGTAGCCGTAAGCATAGTTGCACTTGGTGGAGTGACATTCGCTACTCAGATATTGGAGACACCCCCAACTACTACGAGCGTCGGAAACTCGGTAAAGCCTGTCGTCGGAAGGCCAAATGTGCGCCCGTCACTCATTAAGCTGCTTGATAAGAGGCCCGCATTGCCTGTTAAGAGACCGATGCCAAAGCTTGGTACAGGTAGTAGTGTCATCACTGGCTCGGCTGTGACAGGAACAAAGCAGGAGGAGATAAAACAGGTTGTTCAAACGATCGTAAGACAAAATGCTCAGGACGTTGCTGCCTACCGTACGGAAAATGGCTACATCGCAGCGTATCTGAAAAAAGGGGGAACATTCAACGAAAGAAGAGTTATGTCTGCAGCGATACAGAGTGCCGTTAAAACGCTTCTGGCTACACAGAAAAGATTGCTTGAAACTCATACTATCTCGGTAAATAGCGGTACACAAAACTTGTCGGATATGCTAGCTCAGGCAGACGCAGCTATAGATGTTTATAAAGATTCGCTTCTTCCTTATATAGATAGCACGAAACAGGATGAATTTGCTAGGTTCATTATAGGAAGAACTAATCTACTAAAAATATTACTGACGAAAATAAAGAAGACGGATTATAGTACAGTTGATGATTCTTCTTCTCGTACAGATATTAAATAAGTATTCACAAGGAGTTTGTAAAAAGGGCGCTTCCATCTGCGCCTTTTTCTGTATTAAGATTCTCTTAATATTCGTTCGTATAACAGCGGCATTCCTTTGATTCATATCGGGAATGCTGTACAGCCCTAACTTTTATACTCTCATACACAAACATGAACAAGAAAACACTCGCATTCGCAGGTATAGCATCATTGATTGGCCTATCTGCAATATCTCTGGTATCAGCCAACAATACGTCTGGTACGCTTACTACCAATGCAAAAACATCGACAACGATGGGAAAAATGTTTAAGGAAGGAAAGTGAGAAAGAGGATTTGGTCATATGAAAAAGTGAATGATGAAATGAATGGTAAAGGGTAAGTGAATGTTTGGTTCGGAAAACAGTGCAATCCAAACAGCAATACAAAACAATGATTATACTGCATTCCTCGCGGCGCGAAATGCCGACACTAAAAAACCATCCGACATGACGGCTCCAACTCAGGATCAGTTTGCTAAGATGGTAACTATGTCGCAAAAGCACCAGGCTGCTGAAACAGCGCTTGCTAATAACGATTACAATGCGTTCGTCGCTGCAACGACTCCAACACAGGCAGAGTTCAACGAAAGAGCGACACAACATAAATCTCGTCAGGCAGTAGAAACTGCTATCGCGAACAATGACTATGCCGCATTCCAAACTGCAGTGAAATGAACTCCGATGGAGGGCAAGATAACTGCTGAGCAGTTTGCGAAGATGGTTACAAGACAAACAAATAAATCTGCTAAATAATAGATAGTATCTCCTATCTTTTATAAATCCCACTCATAAAAACTTCTTCTCGGCAACTAATGCGGAGGGGGAGTTTTTTAAGCTTGTTTTAAGGTGAAATCCGCATAATATCGTTAATCATGAGAACCTCGTCACGCATTGCGCTCCAGTTTACGCTTTTCACAGCTATTTCAACGCTGGTGATTTTGTTATTTATCAACGTTGGCTTTTTTGCTGCGCGATATCGTATCGATCACAACTATCTGACGAGTATGGGTTTGCAGCAAAATCGTATCCAGGCGATAGAGGCGGCGCTGCAGAAGAAAAACAGACGTTTCCTGTTGCCATTGCAGCTGAGACAAGAGCTACCGCCGCCGACGGCTGATGATGGGATGTCGG
>JAGOPC010000027.1 GCA_017992195.1 Patescibacteria group bacterium | reverse complement strand
GATTTCTATGAAAAGATTTTTGAGCGGAACGCGCACCTGATTAAAAAATCCCAACCAGGGCAAAAACGAAAAATAACTTCCTCACATCCCGTTAACTGTAATAAGAAGACGGGCAAAAAGAAAAAATAACTCTCTATTAATTTATAATATTATTTGAAAACCCCGGTTATGGCCTGGGTTTTTTCTTTTGCTAGCACCAACTATAAAAAAGTGCTATTTTCTCTTGAAATTTTATTTGATAGCACTATATTGATTACGTGCTACCGGGTCGCGAGACCCAGATAAAAATAGCAAAAAGCTCAAAATTTATATCATTATATATTATGAAACATGGCAAAAGTAATAGGTATCGACCTTGGAACGACCAACTCATGTGCGGCGTATCTGGTAAACGGAAAATCAGAAGTGATCGCTAACGCTGAAGGAGCGAGAACAACGCCTTCGGTAGTCTATATTAAAGGAGATCAGCTTCTCGTAGGAAATCTCGCAAAACGTAAAGCCGTTCTTGAACCAAAGAACGTTATTTATGAGGTGAAAAGATTTATCGGAAGAAGTTTTTCAGAACTCACTGCTCAGGACAAATCTGTCCCATACGAGATCAAAGCTGGCTCAGACGGAGGAGTGCTCATCGTCGTTGACGGGAAAGAGTACAAGCCAGAACAGATCTCAGCATTCATCTTACAGAAGATCAAGGAAGACTGTGAAAAATTTCTCGGAGAGAAGATCACTCAGGCGGTTATTACCGTTCCTGCATACTTCAACGACTCTCAGCGTAACGCTACGAAAGCTGCAGGTGAGATCGCGGGACTCAAAGTAGAAAGAATCATCAATGAGCCAACCGCTGCATCACTTGCATACGGTGAGGACAAAAAGAAGAATGAGAAAATCGTTGTGTTCGATCTTGGTGGTGGAACATTTGACGTGAGTATCCTCGATATTGGTGATGGAGTGCAGCAGGTAGTTTCAACATCTGGTGACACACATCTCGGAGGTGCCGATTTCGATCAGCGCATCATGGACCGATTGCTCGCAGGCTTCAAAGCGAAGGAGGGGATTGACCTTTCAAAGAATGCGATGGCTCTCCAGCGTATCAAAGACGAAGCGGAAAACGCGAAGAAACAACTTTCGCAAACTGAAAGCGTGGATATCAATATTCCGTTCATCACGACTGTAGAGGGTGAGCCGAAACATATTCAGGAGACTCTTACGAGAGCACAGTTCGAAAAAACATGTTCAGATCTTATCGATCGTTGTAAAACTCCAGTGCAGGCTGCGCTAAAAGATTCAAATCTCAGCAAGAGCGATATCAACGAGATCATTCTCGTAGGTGGATCAACTCGTATCCCGGCGATCAAAAAACTCGTACAGGAACAGTTCGGCAAGGAGCCTAAGGCTACCGTAAATCCGGACGAGTCAGTGGCACAAGGTGCTGCTATCCAAGGCGGAATTATCCAAGGTGATGTTACTGATATCTTGCTTCTTGACGTTACTCCATTGACCCTCGCGGTTGAAGTGGAAGGAGGTATCGCACATGCGATGATTCCAAGAAATACGACTATTCCTACTAAAAAATCAAATACCTATACCACGGCAACGGACAATCAACCAGCGGTAACTATCCACGTTACTCAGGGTGAAAGACAATTCTCAAAGGACAATAAATCACTTGGTCAGTTCAATCTCGACGGTATTCCACCAATGAAGAGAGGACAGGCTCAGATTGAGGTCACATTCGATATGGACGCTAATGGTATCTTACATGTCTCTGCAAAAGAGAAATCTACTGGTAAAGAGCAGAAGGTAACTATCCAGGGTGCAACAGGTATCTCTGATGAAGAGATCAAGCAGGCACAGGCCGATGCAGAGAAATTTGCAGAGGACGACAAGAGACGTAAAGAGGTTGTTGAATCAAAAAATAAGTTAGAGGCTCTCATCTATCAGATGGAAACTATGGAAAAAGATAATGCTGACAAGCTTCCTGCAGAAGAGAAAGAGAAACTTACAAAGATGCTTACTGAAGCAAAAGCTCTTAAAGATAAGGAAGATGCAACCAAAGACGAAATTGATAAGGAATGCGCAGCATTTGAAAAGGAGTTCACTGAGATGTACCAGAAATTCGGTGCTCAAAACAACGCAGCAAATCAACCAAATCCAGAAGATGTTATCGATCCGGAAGTCGGAGCAGGAGCACCGGAAGGAGAAGTGATTGATGCAGATGCGAAATAGATCACAAATTGTCATTATATATGGTGGAAAGTCGGCTCGAGAGGGTCGATTTTTCTATTTCTTTGGTCTTAGTAGATCGATTTTCTTCTTGCTTTTTCTCGTCAATTCTGATCGCTCCTTAAGGGCTTTCTTTTGGGTACCATTCAGTATGTCTCAGTGCTTTTCAAGAGCATAATTGATGGAGGTTGTTTGCTTATCCGGATCTCCTCAAATACGTGTCTGGATAAACTCAACCAATCTGTCTCCATCCTTAAACCCTGCGGTAAAATCTATGGCCTTCTGGGGATTACACTCATACATAAGAACCACTCGCCAAAATCACTTGTCATATTTTTTCAGAGCCGTCATTCATTCTATTTCGCTTTCTGAGAGTGGAGTAGTACTTCCATTTGCTTCCATCAAGATTTCTCATTGTGCTGATAGAGGAAGTGAGCTAAGCTTGCCTTCACGAAAATCTTCTACCAATTTACCTTGCAGCTTCTTCCGATACTTTCGAATGCTATTTCATTTTTTGTTTTCTCATACTGCGAAGTACACAAATGATAACATGGCAGAGACATTCTTATTTGTCTTAAGATTTGAAAAATCAAAATTCAGCAATACATCTGCTAGCTCTTTTTGCACTGCGGGATGTGACTTTACATGCGAAGAAAGCATGAGCGATTTAGTTGTTGATCCATGTGTACCTATAGGATACTCATCATGTAACACCTCCATCAGTGCTTTTATATTTCTTTGTTTCAGAAACTTTTCTAAGCTTGTTCTGATGCCATAGGGATCTTCTTTTCCCGTGTATGTTCTTGCCTGGAGGGTAGTCATTTTCTTTGGGGATATATAATAAATATTATTCCTCTTTCTCTTTCATGTGTTGTTTCATCCATTCTACTCTTTGTGCGCTGTTTCCTTTCAGCATACTTACCCGCATCTTTAAGCCATTGAGACTAATATAGTCTATACCGCGTTCTTTTATTTTATCATAGAGCTTAGTGATATTTGATTCGTAATTTTGCATTTTTACTCTGATATTCATATGTTCGTCAAAATTTTCTTTCTCTTCGTTTTCCTGATCTTCTGTTCTGAAATCCCCACTTTCCTTTTGTCCTGGATCCATCATCGCATTTATCGCATCCACATTAATCTTATAAATATCCATAAAACTCTGAAAATCATCGCCATCAAAGATCATCCCAATATTTTCTCTCATATGTTCTACAAGACTTTCTACCTGAGAGCTGAACTGGGTGGGAAGATCTGGACAAAATCCTATGAGAGCATCACAAAGATCATCTTTAACTCCATTCATAACTTCAAGTCTTCCTCATGGGGTAAGGACATCATCTTTTGTTCCTAATAGTCTTCCATTGAGAAGGTGGTTCAAGGCGATTTCTCTAAAATCTTTTTCATTTTCTGTCGACATGGTACTGGGTGTAATAATAATAAAAGCATACTAGTGTGTACGCGTATGAAATTTGCTTACAAGTAGTTTGTGTATATTATACAATAAGTATTAAAATAATCTTGAAAAAAAGTAATACTTAATTATTGTAGATCAAACAATAACGTTCTTCTTTTTCACTCTTTTTTCCATCTCATGGGCGATAAAATTATTCAATCTATCCTCGTTGCCACCGATAATGTGATCTTTACGATCACCGATAATCAGTTGCAGCTCTTACTGATCGAGAGAGGTGGTACGCCGTACAAGTGATATCGAGCGCTGCCTGGTTGATTTGTCCTCGAAGACGAGTCGCTCGAGAAAGCTGCGAGAAGAAGACTTCGTGAAGAAGCGGGCGTGACACATGTCTATCTCGAGCAACTCTATACGTTCTCTAATCCCCACAGAGACCCTAGAGGTAGAGTGATTACGACAGCCTACATGGCTATTTGTCACGAGCTGCACAGTAAAACAACTGCATGAAGTGATGCGACAAAATCACAATATTTCTCTATCAAGGAACTACCTGCGCTAGCATTCGACCATCTGGATATCATCAGATATGCATACCAAAGATTAAGATCAAAATTGGAAAATACAAATGTAGCACAATATTTTTTGCCTAAATATTTTTCACTCAAACAATTACAAAGCGTCTATGAGATTATTCTAGGGCAGCAATTGGATGTCAGAAATTTTAGAAAGAAGATGCAGTGATTGCATCTCATCAGACAGACCGATAAAAGTGAGGTCGGGGTGACGCATAGGCCTGCAAAACTCTATGAGTTCGTGAATAAGGAGCTGGAAGTGGCTCAAGTATTGTAGTAGGCGATTTGAGTGTATGATGAAGATAATTTTATGTGAAATACATTATTACAGAGATAAGTCAACTATTATATCATTAATACGATAAAAAGAAGTGATTTGTGTTGTTTCTTGCTCCCTTTCGGGGAGTTTTTTTGTCGTCTGAAATGGCTTCAGTATACTAAATATAGATAATTTATTACTGATAGAAGGTAGAAGATGGTTCTCGCAAAGAGATCTCACAATGTAGAGCAGATACAGAGACAAAGTCCTTACAAGAAGCCGTTCGTGTGGCTGGTGATTTTTGCTTCTCTGTTTTCTCATCTTCAACTTGTCGTGGTTGCGGCAGATGATATAGTAGTTCCAGCGGTTACCGGAGTTTCTGAGATTGCCGAAGTGGTCACGCCGGTCGTAGAAAATGTTGCTGCAGCAGAAACAGAACTGCCTCCTGTTGTTGAAGCCCAGGAACCAACATTTCTTGAAACCGGTGATATCATACAGACAGTTCAGACTGGGGGAATAACGCAATTAATCCCGGATACAGGTAGCGTGATCCAGGATGCCGATACCGGCAGTGTGGTCTTGGATATCGGCAGTGTGATCGCAGAAGTCGCTACAGGAGAAACATCGCTTGTATTTACATGAACAAGCAATTCAGGCACGCAAGGTGCAGGAGGAACGATAGGGATCTCGGATTTGCCAATGAATACATCAGGAATCAATACTGCATTGCCTCCAAAAACGGTGCTGATTCAAGATGGAACGATTTCTATTAACGATGAAGAGAGTAGTGCGACATTGAAAAAAGATGATCAGCTGAACATCAGAGAGATCCAGATGCAGGAGACTGCCATCGTAACGGGCGCTGTAGGAGTAACAGTCATTATTCCGGAAGATACAAAGATCTTTTCACCTGAGGAGGTGAAGACGGAGCCGGTAATAACTGAAGTTGCTCCCGTAGTTACAACAGGAGAAACTTTCATCGCGACTGGTAGTAATGAACCATCAATAAGTGAGATCATCACGACAGATACAGGATTGACAGCAGAGATCATCTCATCGTCATTTTCCGAACTTATAGAGAAGGAGTCGGCACTTGCTCCTGCTGCTGCTTTTCTGGGACAGGCGCCTTTGCGTTCAGATACTCTTACTATCGAAAATAATACCGTGGATCAGGTAGAGTGGCCTTGAACAGGCGCTGTGACTGAAAGAACATTTTCATTTGGTATGGATGATCAGCATCTTGTGTTTACGAAACCGGTAGAGATTCATATAAAAACTGAAAATCTTCTCGATGGAACGCTGGTAATGCTTCGCGTAAAACACGCAGGAGATGGATGATTTTCTATGCAGGGAATCTCTACAAATGCCGGATTGACGTGTGATAATAAAGGAAATATTGCTTCAGAGTCAGATACAACACTTGTGCAAAATGGTGAAGTGGTGTTTTATACGTGTGGAGCATCTGCTTTCGCTCTGTGAGTGTTGGATCCTTTTAATCCAGCAAACAATACATCATATATCGCTGTACAATCTGATGGAGCTATCATCGTAGGAGGGGGAGGTATGAACATTGGAGGAGTAGTGAGAAATGGTCTGGCGCGTATTACGACGACAGGATTGCTTGATCCAGGATGGAATCCTAACCTTGAATGGGGGGTTGTTAATGGTATAGCTATACAGGCTGATGACAAGGTGATAGCAGGAGGAACATTTACGACCGTCGGATGAGTGTGACAAGCGTATATAGCGCGTATCACAACGACAGGTATCTTCGATAGTTCGTGGAGGGTTACAGTAAGTAGTTCAGTAGTGGCTGTGGCTGTGCAGCCATACGATCAGGCAATTCTTGTGTGATGATGATTTACGGCAGCTTCTGGTATGAATACTACGTCAGTAACAAGAAATCGTATTGTTCGTTTTTCAAGCAGCGGTTATGTCGAAAGTTTTAATCCTAATGTAAACAGCTTCGTCTCAGCTCTTGCTGTACAGAACGACGGAAAGGTGATTATTGGCGGATACTTTTTTAGTGCTATCGGATCGGTGTCCGTAAACCGTCTTGGACGTGTGAGTACTACGTGACTTGCAGATAGTACATGGAAGCCTGACCCGGATGGAATTATCACCTCTCTTGCAGTACAGGCAGACGATAGTGTAATATTCGGATGAGCATTTACGACCGTCTCCGGTTGAACGATCGCGAGAAACAGGATAGCTCGCGTTACGTCAACAGGTCTGATTGATTCAAAATTTAATCCCAATGCTGGTGGTCAGGTTCAGTCTCTTGCTGTACAGCCTGATGGCAAAGTGTATGTATGAGGAGGCCTTTTCTCGACTATAGGAGCAAGACCGATAAGTAATTTCGCTCGCTTAAATAAAGACGGATCACTCGATACGACCTTTATAGCTCCTGTAAACAGTGCGGTATATGCGATCGCACTAGACACATTCAATAATGCAGTTGTTCTTGGGTGAGTATTTAGTCTGGTAAGAGGTGTTGCAAAGGCTGGTCTTGCCCGTCTTGGTACCATAGAAAACATCTGCTGATGATTTGAAGGTTGTTCTTCATGGCTTAATGCGAACACAGGAGTTACCTATACGAGTACAGGACTTGTCTCTTCGCGGATGAGTCACGGAGTATATGACGCTATGAGTGGTAGACAAACGACAGGTTCTCTTATGCCAACCTATATAACAGGCAATGCGATGAACTATAATTCAGTTGTTCGTTTCACGAGTGGTAACTATCTGCTGATGTCAGGAACCAACTTCAATCAGTTCGATAATTCGATCTTCGTCGTCTTCCGTACTCCTCATAACAGCTGAGCGCTTGTTGCAAGACCAAGTACATTAGTGCTTGCGCCTGCTACATGTGACGCAGCGATGGTGCTTAGCGGTGGGAGACTGACGACGCAACTTTCAGGTCAGACCATTACGTCGACTATTAGCGTCAATGACAACGCTCCGAAGATCGCCTCTCTGCTGTATGGTACGTGATTTGGTCAAGCGCTCTTTCTCAGCGGCATCAGTAATGCCACAGGTACTACCACCGGTGTGAAAAACCTTCTCAATCCTACGAGTGGCCTCATCATCGGAAATGTCGGTGCTAACTGTGTTACCAACGGAGCGTTTAGTGGTGATATAGCAGAACTCATCACTTTCAATCGTCGTCTTGAGATCTGGGAAGCCAATATGGTCAACTCATATCTCGCTTTGAAATACGCTATCACGCTCGATCAAACAACAGGTCATGACTATACGCTTTCGGGTGGTCTTACGGCATGGAGTCGGATAAGTGCTTGAACGCACAACAAAGACATCGCAGGCGTCTGACGTAACGATGCTTCTTCTCTCTTACAATATACCGGAAAATCTGCAAATAATTCTGGAGACATTCAAGTCACATTTACATGAACCTTCACGAACGACACAACTCTCGTGCGATGAAACGACGGCTGAGCGACTGGTACTCTAGTGACGGGTGACGCGAATAATGCGCCGGCCACCTATAAGAGAATTCCACGTACATGGAAATTCCAGGAGAAAAATGGTGATCTTGGTGCAGTAGTTGTTTCATACTTTACAGGAAATACCTTATCGGCAGGAGGAACAGGAGAACTCTTCATGTTTGTCAATACATGAGGTGCAGCTCTCAGTGGAAATTTTACCACACGTTACACAGGTTCTCTTGCGAATGGCATCTGGGAGTTTCCACCTGTTAACTTTGTTGATGGTGCTCTCATGACGTTCGGATATTTTGACGTGGCTCCCTCAGGTACGATTAGTATCGAAGCGTCAACAGGATTCGCATATACCGGAACGTACATTCCTTCGTTCGTCGTACAAAGTGCAGTAAAATATTTTGCACAGAATGCTTCAGATAGATTTAGAGTGGTCGACACGCTCGGAACTGACCCGGGTTATTCGACGACGATACAACTAGCATGAGATCTTACGACATGAAGCTTAAGTATACCAGCTGCGAATGTCCAGTTTAAGGTTTCTTCAACATGAGTCGATCTCGTAGATGGCACCACTAATCCAAGAGTGGTGATCGATAACGCAGCGATAAATTATCAGTCATTAAATACACCAAGAACATTTATCTATCGTGATCCAGCTGCGAATAGTTCAGTTGTCGGAACCTATGGCGCATATATATGGCTCAACACAGACATGCCAGCAAATCAGTATGCATGAGCGTATAGTGGTGTGGTTGTCTTTACATTAATCCCAAATTAGTGGGATGTAAACCCCTAATGCCTTGCAATTACTACGTGGTTATTTATATCTCAAAGAAGGATTTTATATTATCTTCAGCTTCTTTCAGGTATGAAAAAATTACTGGTCTTTTTTCGGGCAATGCTTATGTTGTGAGGTCTCACATACGCGGCAGAGGATGTAGGTGTTATGGATTTGAGTTTCTGTAATGGTTCTAACCGCTATGATGTTACACTCAATACGGGAGAGAACACGCATGCTATCTGTATGCACATCAAAAATAAATGATTCCAGGTGTGATCTATATCTCTTTCTTTAGTAGACGGAGAGTTTAGCCATGGTGACAGACCGGTGCAGGCCTGTAAAACCAATGGTGATGGATTTTTTGGTAGGTCGACGGTGATTTCTGGTGATGCTATCGTAACGCTCTGACCATCAGAAGAGACTGACAAATATCTTACCTTTACGAAGCTTACTGGTTATGTAGGAGTGCTCCATGGATGCATTACCTACTCAGTAGTTGATCCTGAAAAAGTCGCAACGAATGCGCCGATGTCGGTATTAACGCGTAAGGCAAATATTATTGATATTACCATCCCTGGTAAAGTAACAAGTAACTTTTATCTGATTCCACTGACATGAGTTGCGGGTAACGCTGAAAAAGTGTTCACTAGTTACGGTAAGCAGATGGCAGGAGATGAAAAGATTAAACTTCTCTATCAACGAAAACCTGGGATACTATCAACATTTATGGGAATAGAAAATAGTTGATATGTTGATGAAGATTATAAAAAGGTGATGAGTTTCTCAAGTTTCTTCGGACTTGTCCGCCGACAGGATGAAAGTAATGTTGCCCAGTTATACGCGCAGACGAGTACGATGGGTGATGTGATAAATCACGTTCCTCGATATCACCTCTTTGTGAAAGTAAAAGTCTCAGTAGATCATAGACCTGTTGCTATTATGCCAGATGCTCCGCAGGAAGACCGGCAATCCATCCAATACTCATTCTCATTCTTTCTGATACCACGATACTTCATTATCATAGCTCTGGTTGCTGCTGTTCTTATTATCCGACTTATAATAGCATTCTTCAAACGAATCAGAAGAAAAGGAGCACAAAGACGTCTTGAACATCAAGAGTGGCTCGCGATGAAACAGCAAACGGTAACGACGAAAGCTCCAGTCCGCAAAACAACACCATCAAAGACTACATCAACAAAATCTTCATCAAAATCCCCGGCACCGGCGAAAAAAGTAAAATCAACCGCGCCGCGTAAAACAACGGCAAAGAAAAAACCAAAAGCATAATTATACTTATCTACACAAACAAAACCCCGTATGTGACGGGGTTTTGTTTTATATGCAACTTTCTATAACGATACTCCTTTAATTTTCGATCACTGTATAGACGAGCGATCCTGAGTAAGCACCCGCTGGTTGACCCGCGGGGATCGTAATCTGCATCGTGATGTGTTGTCCATACTGACTGAGTACTCATGTATTCAATCCATCGTTCCTGTAGATGAACGTTCTCGCGTTATTCAGCGATTGGAATCAACCGGTAGCCGCACTATCCGTGATGACTCTTGGATTCGTTGTTCCGCTGAGAAGGATAGCAACTGGATAGTCTGCTTTGAACGCTACGTTACCACTGGAAATCCTATTAGTCCCTGTGATAAGATCGCTTGCCATTTGCAGGGTAGTAGTGTATCAGGTGTCGATACCTTTGAGGTCCGTTACGATAAAATAATTAGATACGCCGGTAAAATCATTTGTTACGGTTCCAGTGACGAATGATGCTCAGAAGCTGGAAAACGTGAATGAGGTAGGGGCAGAGATAGTCAACGTTCCTTCGGTGATAGACAAACTCAGTGTCGTCGTGGTTGCATTGAGCCGGGTGGTTGGAAGAATACTAAAAATCAGGAGTAAGAGTACGCACACTCTTTCCAGACTTTTTTGTATCATACTAGCGATCTTTCTATAGCTACTACACATGGTAGTTGTGGGGCCTTTATTGGCCTATGTAAAAGGTATAACTCTATCCTATTTGTTTCTCTGACTGCTGTCAATTTTACCCTTGTTTCCAAAGCATAACATATAGACTTCTGGCTCATTGTTGGCTTAATAGTTGCCATATCTATATTATGTAGTAATATATGTCGAAAAAAGAAAAAACCCCTCATTTAGGGGTTTCTCAGGGAAAATATCTTTTTTCTGTATGCTATATGACCGTTTTTAGTTTTCTATCAGAGTATAGATCAGATATCCTGAGTAGGCGCCTGCTGGCTGACCAGCCGGAACGGTGACCTGCATAGTGATATTTTGTGCGTACTGACTGAGTACTCATGTGTTGAGGGCTGTGTTTCTATAGATGAACGTTCTTGCGACATTTAATGACTGAAATCCACCTGTAGCTGCACTGTCGGTAATGACTCTTGGATTCGTGTCGCCACTCAGAAGAAGAGCTACAGCATAGTCGGCTTTGAAAGCCACATTACCGCTGGAGATGCTATTTGCTCCAGTGATAAGATCACTCGCCATTTGCAGCGTAGTAGAGTATCCGCTGTCGATACCTTTCAGGTCCGTCACGATAAAATAGTTTGAAATACCAGTAAAGTCTTGAGTAGCTACTCCGGTAATGAAAGCTGCTGCGATAGGAGAGAAACTGAAAGAACCAGGAGAGGTGATCGTCAATGTACCCGCTGCGATAGGTACGCTCATCAGCACATTATTTGTCGCTGCATTAAGCCATTGTGGCGCTATTCCACCAACCATAAATGAAAAGAGACACATTACTCCTACAATCTCTTTTACTCTCAATCGCGTTATGCTACAGATGCTATGCATTAATCTCACTTACATATAAATAATATATCTATTAATATTATAGACAGAAAATCTATATTGTCAAATAAGTGGCGACTTCTTATGGATTTTGTCAATTATGCTAGATGTGTAATGAATGACGTGTAAAAGACAAAAAAACTCCTGGTAAGGAGCTTTGTATATAGTATGTTATCGTATAAATTACGGAGTTTCTATGAGTGTGTAAACGAGTACTCCTGAGTATGATCCTGCCGGTTGTCCTGCGGGTACGGTAATCTGCATCGTAATATGTTGTCCGTACTGACTGAGTACACCTGTATTGAGGGCTGTACTTCTGTAGATGAATGTTCTCGAATTGTTGAGCGCCTGGAATCAACCGGTAGCTGCACTGTCAGTCACGACTCTTGGATTTGTCGTACCGCTGAGCAGAATCGCTACGGCGTAGTCTGCCTTGAATGCTACGTTACCACTGGAAATTCTGTAAGCACCCGTGACAAGGTCGCCCGCTATCTGTAATGTTGTATTGTATCCGCTGTCGATACCTTTCAGGTCGTTAACCGTAAAATAGTTAGTAACACCTGTAAAATCCTGTGTTGCTACTCCTGTGATGAATGACGCAGGTATAGAGTTGAACGCGAATGCGGCAGGTGACGAGATAGTCACCGTTCCTTCGGCGATAGGTACGCTCATCAGTACGTTATTTGCTCCATTTGTCCATACTGGAGTTAATCCGTAGAGCAAAAGTGCCAGAATAGCAGTCTGTTCAGCGATTCTTTTCCCTGTTCTCACCATCGACTTATACATTATGACTA
>JAGOPC010000026.1 GCA_017992195.1 Patescibacteria group bacterium | reverse complement strand
GGCAAGGAATATCGATCAGGGCATTGGAACATGAGATTCCTTGGACATTTCCCGCCATCAAAAAGCAGGTCGACTCACTCGAAGAGAGTGATATTGTGGATATCGATAAAGAGGGGAATAAATGGTCGATCGTTATCCGTCCGTCGGTAATGGATACGGTGAGATGAATGTTGTTGTATTGTTTGAGCACTGACCTCAAAAATCTCTTCAACAAATATGAGTATATCATAGACAGCTACTATCTCGGAAAGATCTTCGGTAACGCGCTCGATCTCGACATGGTGTTGATCTATAAGAACTGTGAAAAAACGCTGCTTGATGTCGTCAAAGACGATATTAGTAATGTATTTAGAAACTACTTCATCGAAACGGCACAAATTTCTTTCATGTCACTAGACGAGTTCCAGAGACGTTATCGCTTAGCCGACAAGTTCGTGCTGAATTTGATGAGGACAAGGAGTGATTTTAACAAATAGGGGAGAGGAGGCTCTACCCACGCCGAGTCGAGTATACCTCGGGAGATCTCACTTCTAAAGAGGTATGACCATATGGAAATAGTCATACTTTCCGGCGCTATCTGGTACGACTATTTCAAAATAGTCGTACTTTTTTTATAGGGCAAAAAAATGATATATACCCTCTGTTGCTTTATTTTTCACATATAAAAAAATCCCCTCAATTTCACAAACCGTGATACACGTGGGGAGATATGAGTTTGACTACGCCTGCATAGTGTAACGTAGTGCTTTGCGCTTGCCTTTATCAGGCGGAGGAACAGGAGTGTTAAATTGGTTTTTAGGATGGATATTACTTTTTTTGGCAGCACCTGTATAGGTTTCTCCTACAGGCAAGAAGGATAGGCATTTTAGTGGAACAAGGGTTTTCAAGTCTATAGGCTCAGGCAAGACAATGATGGCAATACACTCATTACGGTGTTTTACCACTAATGCATAACCAGATTTTACTACATTCTCTTCTACCTGTCCGGTAAATTTCTCCCTTTTTAGCATTCTCTTTGCTGTGGTGACAATTGCTTTTTTGTCATCCTCTACATAGAGATTTGCTATTTTGTAATTTGTTTGTGCCTCTTTTCTGACTACTAAAAGGGCAAAAACTTGTCTGTTGTGATATGCGAGAAGCTTTAACGCATATACAATTCGGTCATCTCCCGTAGGATCCGACGGTAATACTGGTAGATCTTGCTGTTCAAATGACATAGGCGTTGTTTTTTTTAGTGTCCTTCAATAATATCCTTATATATGATATAGTCAAGCATAATTTCCTTTTTCTCATTTTCATTTGCCATGGCCTAAAAATTCTCTACAAATGGGGGATGAAGACAGCAACTTTCTATCCAAAGACACATTTATTCCCGCATCATCCTCAGATACTGCATCAGATGGTGCTGCAGCTTTTTCTGTTTACTGACGGACAGGGAGATAACTTTCCTACGGAAAATATGCCCCACGCGATGGTCATGCCGTATGGAAGTTATTTTGATACTGGAGCGGTGCAGGCAACAGGGTATAGGTATCGATTGGGATTTCATAAACCAAAGCATGTAGTCGTCATCGCTTTTGCAGATCTGCCGGAGGAGATGACACTACTGGGATCTAATTATCAGGAGCTGCATACTTTTTTTGGCGCCTTACCGGCAGCACAGAGTGCATATAAAAAACTTGGCGTAACGATTGATAATTCACTGTTCGCGCAGCATGCAGATCCTATCATTTGTCAGCTGCCATTTCTCAGAAGCTATCAGAAGATAGAAAGCATCACACCGCTTATCATCAATACACAAAAAACAGACCACGATCGAAAGAAAGTGTGGTCTGCTTTACGAGATAAGACAGGAGCGACATGTTATGTGCTATGTACAAATCTTATAGACAATTCTATAGCAGCATTAACGCAAGGCTATCAGAGTATTACTTCTGAAGAGTTCCTCATGTTTGACCCGAAGAGAAAAACTTCTTAGCATACTCTATAGCTTTCATATAGTTTACTTTTTCAAATTTCTTGAGCGAACTGAGAGCTGCTATATTTCCTTTTTGCGCTTCAAGCGCTCATAGTGCTTTTACGTCTGGCATCGCTGCTGTGATCTGCGCCCTCTTCATCACATCAATGATCTGCGGACGCAGCGAACTTTCTATCAGTACTCTTTTACCGAAGAGTTGCATGAACTCCTTACCGAAAAGTGCATAGAGCGGAGAGGTAAGAGACCTATTATCAGAAGCGCCATTGAGGACATTAAATATGCCGTCATACACTTTTTCACTCATCGGATCTATCACTGACCGATCCTGTTCACCATGTACCCGGCGAGACATTCCATTGGTCAGATCTATATTGAAGTATATACCACCAACTATCTGTGGTTCATTATGGAAAAACTCCTCGAGCGACAATAGCCAGTCATTTTTATAGTCACTATTTGTCTTATAGACTGCCTGTGATTTTGCCAACGTATAACCTCCTTCATACCAGACACTTGTCGTTCAAACCTCGTCTACAAATAAAGGCTTTTCAAATGTTTTCAACCTCTCAAGTGTTTTCCGTTGGCTGTTATTAATGATCTCATACGGATAGAGCCACTGATAATTTCCGTTCCCTTTTCCCCGATTGTAGAAACTCATTCCCATCAGATCCACATAGTCGGGACCAGGATAATAGTCCTCAAATGTCGGACAGCGTAAGCGTTTCTTGTCAGACTGCTTACAGTAAAAAAGTGCGGCCTTCTGATGTGGTATCGGCTCTCGAGTTGGGATATCCCATCCGTTTACCGACATGTTAAACAAAATATTTTTCTGCCCAAGCCCTGCTTGTCTTGAAAGCTCCCGGACATGTCTTCGCGCTTCCTGAAATGCGACAGGATCAGATCCCCATGGATACCATCATCCATTCATCTCGTGCATCGTTCTGAAGATCACCTGTATATTAAACTCCTTCACAAGCGCAAAAAAGTTTTTATAGTCCTCATCGGCTTCACCCGCTGCGACTTGCTTTGCAGTCATCATTCCTGGCGAGACAGTCACATGATAGATCCTATCAGTACCCAATAATTTTATTGCACGCGTCATCGTCGCCTCGGTATACTGATCCCACGGATCAAAAATAAAACCCACCACAGGAAGGTCTATATTGTAAGCCTGTTCGATATATGCGATATTTTCAGGCGTATTATCTCGGGATTTAAATCCAAACATATATCCTTGTACCGACTGTCAGAGACACGTTAATGTTACCATACCGGTCAATACCCACTTCCCAATTCTTTTCATATAATGCATGCGCAAAGAATAAAATTACTGCTCAATGTGTTGATGCAATATATCTTTAATATGCTTTTCTCTCTCATAATCCAGTTCATCTCACGCCATAATTATATTTTCCATATATTGTATGCTTTCATCATCATATCATAATGTCTTCAATACATCTGCTGCATCTTTTCACTTTCAAAGCTGTACGAGTAGTTTGACATACTGATGCAATGAGTGCAGAAAGTGTTTTCCGTGGAGCAGCTTCAATTGCTTCTTATAGAAGTTCGCCATCTCATGTTGCAGCGAAGCCTCTTCGCGTTTCGCTTTACGTATATGCATGATAATTTTCACGATCGACACGATGGCGATCAGCACGATAGCGGAAAACAGCACCACGCCGACTAAGAGAAAAAATGACGAAACATCGTACACTCCCGTGATGCTATCCAACGATGGTCGGCGTGAAAAATAAATATCCTGCTGCATTTACAAAAAGAGAGCTAAAAGAAGGCTTACGATAAATCAAACGCTATTTTGTGTACTATTATCAGTGTCGAAGGAAGAGGGATAAGAATGTTCCTTACTTTGTAAATCTACAGAAATATCTGTAGAAATGTCTAGAGAACTTATACTATGCAGATATGTTTTATAGAGATTATAATCAGTAGTCGCTGGGATCAACAGAGTAGTATGTCACGAAAGCGTTGTAGCAAGGCCGATCGCTTGTCATGTCGTCGCATCAAGATAAGCATCAATTGATTGAATGGTTTGTTGAAGATGTGGATCTGCACGATCGACGGTGAATATTTTAGTCGACCCATATACATGGGTATTCATTGGACTATTAAATGCACCACGCGCCAAGAAAATAATACTGATGCACAGAAAAAAGAGTTTTATGAAAATGAGATATGGAATGAATTTATGTTTACGCATAATAGTTTTTCATACTGCTTTGGAGGCGAAAATCAATACATTTCCCGTTGCAAATACTGTGGAAACTGATATCAATAGATGTTTTACTTCATTATCGTGACAACACGCTATGAAAGAGTTTCCAAAGAAGTACGATCACACCCGTGATCAAGAGATCTATGCACAGTGGGAAAAAGAGTGAGTATTTAATCCGGACTACACAGCTGATAAGACGAAGGTCAAAGCGAAAGAATGAAAAGTCGTTAAGGCAAAAAAGTCAGACAAGCAAGAACATTTTACTATAGTCCTTCCGCCGCCAAATGTGACAGGCGTCCTCCACGTAGGACACGGCCTCATGCTGACGGTAGAGGATACAGTCGTGCGCTATCAGCGCATGCAGGGGAAGAAAACCTTATGGCTGCCGGGAACGGACCATGCAGGTATCGCGACACAGGTGAAGGTGAAGCAAAAATTAGAGAAAGAAGGGAAGAGCATGGAACAGATTGGCCGTGCTAAATTTATCGATGAGACATGGGACCGGGCAAAGAAGTCGAGAAACACGATTATCTCACAGTCGAAGAAAATGGGAGCATCGCTTGACCGGTCACGCGAAGAGTTCACGCTTTCTGAAAGGATGTCTCGCGCAGTGAGAAAGGCATTTTCGAATCTCTACGCTCAAGGAAAAATCTACGAAGGCGCACGTATCGTCAACCGATCGGTAGGAACGCAGAGCGTTGTATCAGATAGTGAAGTATATCACAAAGAGGAAGAAGGTAAACTCTACTATATAAAATATTTCATCCAAGGTAAAGGAGATAGCATAACTATCGCGACAACTCGTCCCGAGACGATGTTCGCTGATGTCGCAGTTGCAGTAAGTCCGCACGATAAGAGATACAAGAAACTGGTAGGGAAAAATGTACTTATACCGATTATCAATAAACCTATTCCGGTGATCGCTGATGCGGCAGTGGATATGACATTTGGTACAGGAGCACTGAAGATCACTCCTGCGCATGATCCAGTCGACTACGAAATAGGAATGAGAAACAGTCTTCCTATGGACAGATTTGCGATAGATAAAACATGATTTCTTACTGAGTTGGCAGGACCTACATACGGGAAAAGAAAGATCGCTGATGTCTATGACAATATCATCACTGAGCTCGAAGAGATCGGGAATCTCGAAAAAATTGAGAAGCATGTGCATAATGTGCCATACTGTGAAAGATCAGGGACTCGCATCCAACCATTACTCTCAAGACAATGGTTCGTTGATGTCAAAGAACCGGCAGCGAAAGTACTGAGCGCGCTCGACTCGAAAGAGGTGACAGTCTATCCTGAAAGATTCGTCCACGATTTTCACAACCGATTGGACAACGTTCAGCCATGGTGTATCTCTCGCCAACTCTGGTGGGGACATCGTATCCCGGTATGGAAAGATCTTCAAGGAAATAACTATGTCTTCGATGAAGACTCTCTTATCGCATATGCGAAGAAAAGCAAAAAGAAATCGCACCTGTTGCTTTCACTGATCGTCTTCAACCTGATCGCAGATTCACGCTTGCCCGAAAAATTCAGCATAGAACAACTGATATCTATATTGACTGCGCAAAGCATCGTAGAACAAAGGGGAACAGTATTTGAAACATTTATGGAAGTCTATAAGGCGAAAGAGGAGGACTTTACTGATGAGATCGCTGAACTGGAAAAGATCTTTGCAGAAAAAAGCTCTATCAAAGAGATAGAACAACTCGTTGATATTCTCGATAGCGCAACGCTTATTATTCAGGACAAGGATCAGTACAGTCTAGATTTTGTGACACTTGCATGACTCAAGGATAACGTATTGAAGCAAGAGGAAGACGTTCTCGACACCTGGTTTTCATCGAGTCTGTGGCCGTTTTCGACACTTGGTTGGCCGGAGAAAACAGCTGATCTTGAAGAGTACTATCCAAATGATCTTATCGAAACAGCTAACGATATTCTTTTCCCATGGATCGCAAGAATGATGATGATGGCGGATATCAATATGGGAAATATGCCATTCAAGACGATCTACTTCCATGGTATCGTTAATGATGAGAAGGGACGCAAGATGTCGAAATCTCTCGGTAATGTGATGGATCCATTAGAGGTTATTGAAAAGTTTGGAGCAGATGCGCTTCGTTGTTCGCTGATCATCGGTTCTACGCCTGGTAATTCGATCAACTACAGCGACCAGAAAGCAGACTACTATTATAGATTTGCAAACAAGCTGTGGAATGCCGTAAGATTTGTACATACAAATATTTTTAAAGAGGGAGACGACGCGATACATCTGGATCTCGAGGCAATCAAGCAGGATATCACTGATCATATGGATAAGTTGAATCATTTTGATAAGTGGATGATCGGTAAGTTGAATATGGTGATAGAGGACTCAGGCAGAATGTTTGCCGACTACCACCTTGGTCAGTTTGGTGATAGCATCGTTAATATGGTTCGGGGAGATTTCTGTGATCGGTACATCGAGATCTCGAAGCGTGAGAAGTCAGACTACACCGACAAGGTGTTGCTTTATGCGATCGGTACGATTCTCAAGCTTCTTCATCCGTATATGCCGTTCGTGACTGAAAAATTATGGGCACATATGCATTTCGATGGCATGCTTTGTACACAGTCATGGCCAAAAGAGCTGACAGGAGCGCCAAAAGACTTTAAGATCTCCATCCTCATGGATATGATCACCGAACGGCGCAATCTTCGTTCACAACAAAAAGTGAAGCCGCATGAGAATGCGGACATATTGCTGCAGGCGAACGTCAGCTTCAATAACTTTGTGAAGTCGTATGAGAACCTCGTGAAGGATCTCGTGAAGACGGAAAATATCGGCTACCTGAGAGAAGACGATGAGATGCCGGAAGACTATCAGACCGCTATGGTGATCGATATGAAGATCGGCCTCAAATCTATCGTCGTAATCGACAAAAAAACACAACTTGCCTCTCTCGAAAAACAACTCGCTGATGAGGAAAGTTTCATGCAGAGCCTCAGAAACATGCTCTCAAATGCAAGCTTCTCAACAAGCGCTCCAGCAAATGTCGTAGCAGAGAAACAACAGAAACTCGATGAGGTGAAGCAAAAGATCATGAAACTGAAACTCGATATTGCGAAATTAAAAATGGAGTAAAGCTAACTATTATTTCTTAGATACCTCGCATTTGATATGACCCAGATCGAAGAATATCCAAATCTAAAAGAGTTCCTCCAAGTATCGGAGGTGCAGTCGTGAGTAAAACTCCCGGCATTTTTGGATGATCTGTTTATGAAGATCGACTCACATATCGCGAAGAAAGGCAAGATACTTATCCTCACATTAACAAAGAAATCGTCAGAGGAGATCTCATCGTTCCTGATATCACGTGGTTACAAAGCATTCTACTTACATAGCGAGATCGGCACAACCGACCGCTGGGAGATCATCAAGAAACTTCGTACCGGAGCTATCGATATCCTCGTCGGAATTAATCTCCTCAGAGAAGGTATCGACCTGCCGGAAGTAACATTACTCGCCATTCTCGACGCAGATAAAGAGGGATTTTTGCGTTCAAGTACCTCACTCGTACAGATCATCGGACGTGCCGCACGTAATCCCGACAGTGAAGTCGTTCTCTACGCCGACAGACGGACCGAATCGATCATCAAAGCACTCCGGGAGACCTATCGCAGAAGACATATTCAAACCGCACACAATACAAAACATGGTCTCACGCCACAAAAAGCAATTTCTAACATAAAGGACCTCGAGGTGGTGAAAACCGACGAACAACTCACGCAGGATTTCAACACATTAACACGTGGAAAAACAAAGAGGCTCAAAAGACTCACCAAGAAAGAAAAAGAGATCATGGCCGAAGAACTCAAACGCCAACTCGACGAAGCTATCGCTGCATGGGAGTTCGAAAAAGCCGCTCAGATACGCGATCAGATCAAAGAGTTAACAGAAGAGGAGAGGACGAGAACTGCTGACGAAAAAGCAAAAGAAGACGATGATGAGTAAACTGAATCTTATGTTATACTATGAAAGACACCTACGGGTGTTTTTTGTTAATTGACAAATAAGTCCAACTTATTATAATCAGAGTTCAACAAAATAAACAAAAATGATCACCCTCACAGTTCTAGTTCCTATTAATAATGCAGCAGACTACAAAGCTGCTAAAGAAGCCATTTGTATACACCCGGTACTCAATAAGTATACCAATGCATGGGAAACCATAGACTCGTTCTTCTTAGGAAGTAATGGGATATGGGATCCACATAAGCCTAGTGGCACTGAAGATAGCAGATTCGATTGTTTGGTTATACTTGATAGCAAAAGCATTGCTGTCACGGAAATCCGGAACTTCCGCGGTACGCATGCAGTCGTTTCCGCACAAGGCCTTCTTTCATTTCTTATGGAAAAGTAATATCCCTCACTTATGCGGTAGGGATTTTTTTATAACTAAAAACTCCTCACCTGACGTGGGAGTTTTTTAAGAAAATATAATATTAGATGGATGGTTTTGGATTATCCCATCAGGGCGAGATTGAGCTCAACGATGATGATAAGATCCATGATAACGCTGAATGCGAGGACAGCGAAGAGACATGCAAGAAGGAGACGATCTTTATGTGGAGTCTTCTTGTGAAGATACGTGAGTATTTTACCCATTTGTTTCTGCTTACAGAATAAATTAACATATATATTATATCACAAAAAGCGTAAATTGTCAAATTTAAGATGGGTTTTGAGAATGAGGTGAAAGGTAAAAGAAAAAACCGCTCTATGAAGCGGCTTTGAAAATGTACGATGAATGAGTTTGTGACCTTATGGCTCCCTTACAGGTGGCTTTTCTTGATAAAAAGGAGCCAAGATCGTCCCTTTTGAAGAAAATCCCCAGACGCAGATCAGACCGAATGAGGCGGCGATTTCTGACGTTTGGTGCAGGAAGCTATAATGCACTTCCATATAAGGACGGAATCCGCCCCATCTGCCTTGGAGGCGAACACCCTGGCCGGTGTTTTTGTCGAAGGTTATGCCTAAGCCCAACTGACGAAGAGACGAGAATGGATATGAAATAATGCGTCCTTCATACGAAGTGTAGTTGGTATTGGTTCTCGCCGTGACTTGTACGCGGGCGTAGATGTCCCAGAAGGGAGTTTGGGTGATCGTAGTGACCACGAGGTTATTCCACTGATTGGTACGAGAATGGTAGCCGAGCATAACCCCAACATTAGTTTCCTTGGTTATTTTTGCACCTATGCCTCCATTGTACTGTACACAGGAGGAGTATTGCGGAGGGAAGTAGGCTGGATTAGCGACATCCTCATTTTGCATATATCTGTCGCTGGACTTCCAACCGTAGACCTCAACTAAGGCAACGAAGGTCTGATTTTTTCCTAAGTCCACTGTAGCGTTCATATTGCCTTCTAAGTAACCGGCAGCAGTGAACCATGGCCTTTCATAGTATCCAAGCCGACCCTCTATCCGGACCGGGATGTCATTTTGCGCATTGGCCTGATAAAGGCCTGCTATAATGAACAGTAGTGTGTAAATGTGTTTCATAAGCTATCCTATTTTGTTGAATCGAAATAATAGACATTTGTCATCCTATATACAAGATAAGTATTGCTTTTGGGCGCCGATCCCTCTATAGTGAGGCATTTAGAGCTGAAACGGGATCTGCTATGAACAGTATGACTATACAGTTTATGAAACTATCAGAGAAGGCGATCACACCTTCCCAGGCATACCTCTATGATGCGGCGTACGATCTCCATTCGACGGAGGAATATATCTTGCAGCCCGGAGAAAGGCATCACTTTCCGACACATATCGCCTGTCGTGTGCCTCAGGGCTACTATGGGCGTATTGCACCCCGTTCGGGACTGGCATTTAAGCATGGTATAGATGTCCTTGCAGGCGTGGTGGATCATAGTTATACTGGCGACATCGGGGTGATTCTCATTAATTTCGGTGAACAGCCCTATGAGGTGAAAACATGAGATCGTATCGCCCAGTTTATCATCGAATCGTGTGCCCAGGTTACTCGGGAACAGGTAGAGTCACTCGAAGAGACAAACAGAGGAGAGTGAGCACGGGGGTCTTCGGGGAAATAAGAAAGAAAACATGAGATGAATATATTTATTATAAAGGAGGGATAAATCAGATGATGAAAAAGATGATGGTGAAAACACCGCAGCAGATAGAGGCAATCAGGCAGGCAGGGAAGTATCATAATCAGTTGCTGATTATTTTGCGTGATGCGGCGAAGGCGGGAACGTCACTGATCGAACTCGAACAGATCGCAGTGGAGTTTTTGAAGGAGCATAAGCTGAAAGGTTCGTTTAAGGGCTACAATGGCTATCCGGCGAATCTGTGCCTGTCGGTAAACGACTGTGTGGTACATGGAATACCGGATAATTATGTGCTGAAAAATGGTGATTTGCTGAAGATAGATTTGGGAATCACCTATAAAGGGTGTATGACCGATGCGGCGATCTCGGTGATCGTCGGCGGGGAGCATACCAATCCTGAGGCAGCGGGGCTGCTGGAGGCGACAAAGAACGGCCTCGACGAATGCATCCGTTTTTTCGGTGCAGGCAGAGCGGTCTATGATCGGTCATACGCGATCTCTCATTACGTAACGCAAAAAGGCTACTCGGTCATCAAACCTCTGACAGGACATGGAACAGGAAAGTACGTACATGAAGCACCAACTATCTATAACTATCCACATCCGGAATCTAAAAAAACAATATTGCAGAAAAATCTCGTCATCGCAGTGGAACCTATTACGGCGATCACATCAACGGACTACGTGGAAAGACCAAGAATTAACAATCGGAATCTCTATACGAGCCATGGAGATGTTGGCTGCCAGCGGGAGTACACGCTGCTCATCACAGACAATGGATATGAGATCTTAGCCGGCATACAGTAGAGATCTATAATTCATAATTTCTTATTTATTGTTTCTTATCTTTGATAGCCATCATGCTAAAAAAATATCTTACTGTTCTTATCGTTCTTGCTATCAGTGTGTTTTTTACGGTCTCTATCTATGATCATGATATCATCGGGCGGGAGCGAACGCTTTACGGGGCATTGGTAACGGTCGGATTGCTCCTTACTATCCGAAAGGGAATCAAACACTCATGGCATGGACGAATCATGGTAGCGGCAGGAGCAGGCGTATTGGTCTCTCATTCGATCTATGCGCAGGAGCATCTCACGGGGCTCAATCTGCTCGTCGCACCGTTACTTATCATCTATGGAACATGGGTGCTTCACTTCGGAGCAGGACGTGTAGAAGGACTGGTAAGGAACTACATCCGCGATCGGGGAAGAATGCTCTTTTCCCGGAGACCAGTCTATAGATATATAAGATCTCTCTTCGTTCGCACCATTACTCCAGGTTCTTTTCCAAGGGTAAAAAACAATACTATTTCAGGAATTATTCTTGCTGTCATCGCACTTGTTATCCTGATACCGGTGCTCTCATCGATAGATCCGATCTTTGAAAATATGTTTTACGGACTCACGAATCAGATCTCATCGTTCTTCCAGTGGATCGGAGATGCCATCAACAATACTATAGGTATCGATAAGGTTATCGTCACTATCATCGTCTTCATGGTACTTCTCTCACTAACACTTTTCTTCAGAGCTGCACATCCGACGAAAGAACATAAAGCAACAAGCCGGACGATGGAGAACTCTATCTACACGATCATGGCATGGGCTATAGCCGTGGTCTATGTGCTCTTCGCAGCGATTCAGATCAAATATCTTCTCCTCGGCGGTCAACTGCCTGAAGGCGTGACCTATTCAGAGTACGCAGTCAAAGGCTTCCGGCAACTTATAGGGATTTCTCTGATCAACATTCTTCTCATGCTTGTTGCCCCACGCTACAAAAAAGGGACGTCAAAAGGCATCTACTTCATACTTCTTCTTCTTATTTTCTTTTCAAGTGTTGTTATCCGATGGTCGTGACTCTTCAGACTCTGGCTCTATATAACGACGTACGGACTTACCTTCATGAGAGTTCTTCCTCTCTCATTTCTTATCTACTTGCTCTACGGACTTATCGTCTCATTCGTAGGTCTCCGACGTCACTCATTCGTCAGATCAAACTGGCTCGCTTACTGATTGGTAATACGATACGCAGCATTCCAACTTATCGGCGTGGATA
>JAGOPC010000025.1 GCA_017992195.1 Patescibacteria group bacterium | reverse complement strand
AAACATCGCCGCAGCAACGGACGATGTTCTTAGAGATGATGACCCGACAGGTCGAGATCTTACGCAAAGAGTTTGGAGACACGATCGCGTTTGAGGAGATCAAGACGTTTCACTTTAATATTAGGATTGTGAAAGCGAGCTTATTGTAGATTTACTTTGCAGCAGGCGCATCCTTTATATAGAAACTCTTATTAAGATAATCTACGAATTTCTTTTTATTTTCGTTGTTCTCTTTTCCTTTAAGTGATGGGAAATCATCATAGTTAGTAAGAATATTTTTATCTGTCTTGATCCATGTTGAAGAAGGTAATGGAATTCCGTTTGGCCCCATGCCAATGATAGGAGTCCCTGCGTTATGTTGCTCTATTTCATTTGTAGGAGAGAGCTTAAAGTATCCCTGCTTATTCTCATCATAGTTTCATTCAATTTGGTTAATAAGATTTGCTACCCTGATAGTTTCGTTTCTGTCTTTAAACTGACAATCCAGACCATCAATAGTATTTTTAAAGATATCAATCCAAACACTATTTTTATGAGAGAAGAATCTCATCTTTCCAGAACCAATTAGCTCCATTTTAAATTTAGAATATTCCTTACCCTGTTTTGTTTTTCGAGGCGTTGTATCTACATTGGTACTCTTGAAAGCAGACTCAATAAAGTAATGTATATAGTCTTGTGCTTGCAGAGAGAACCGCTTTCACAAGCTTTCTTTATAGTCTCCATAACCTGATAGCTTCTTATATTGAGCCATAATCGCCTCATCAGTTCATCCCTTAGGGAAAGTGATACTCTTAATATCAGCAACTGCTTCTTGTAAAATTTTTTCTCTTATCTTTGCGAGGTTAGAGTCCGAAGCAGGATAGAGGAGACTAGTAAAGGTTTCCTGAAATTTATCTTCTATAGTCGAGTACCTTTCGAAGACAGTTTTTGTTTTGTCGTCAAACACCTTCTGAAGCTCTACTCCTAATGCTTCATAGATCCCAGGCAATGCAGCAATCTTTTCTTGTTTTTCTTTTTCAGCTTTAGCTTCTGCCGCTGCTTGATCATCTACTGCTTTTTCAGCAGCAGCTTTGTCATTAGCATTCTGATCAGCAAAGATCTCTTTCAGAGATGATATAGATCCAAGATCAACCTCCTTTCCCTTATCATCTAATCATACTTTGAACTCTTTTCCATTAATCTCTACTGATAGCAGTTTCCCCGCTTCCCGCTTTGATGCATATTTATGACCTCAAACTACTATAGACGCATAATCATCGTCCATTTTATCATCTTTCCACTCACCCCCAGTAGTATAGGAGTTTCCATTTTTATATAATATTCGTCCGTATCACTGTCTCAATCATTTACTATGTTGTCCAAAATATAATGCGCCATCTTCATATAATTTAAATGAGTGGCTTTCCTCGGTCGGATCTACTTTTTCAGTTGAAAGGTAAATACGGTAAGACTCTTCTGCACCTCCATCACTACGACAAGCAAAGTATTTGCCATCCTTAGAAGCAATAACTACATGTTCTGGCCACTGTTTAAGTATATAGTCATATACAGCCTGCAAATCTGCCGGCGCATTAGCTTTTTCTACGTTAGTAAATCCTTCCGGAGCTTTTGGTTGCTCAGGAGTTGTTTCTACTGGCGGAGTAACAACTGTATCAGCTGGCGCTGCTATAGGAGCTGTTACCACCGTGTCTGTTGGCGCTGTTATTACTGTATCAGTTTTCTTTACGGTATCAGCAACTGTCAAAGTAGGAGTAGTAATAGCCTCTGGTTGTTTTGCTGGTTCAGTTGCAGTTGGTTTCGGCTCGTCTGGTAAAGCGAGGATGACTGCTTTTACCGTCTCAGCGAGTCTTTTCATGAGAGGATTTTTATCAGCACCAGGATAGAGTTGTTCTACCGTAGAGACTTTTGCTAAGTCTATCTTTCTATTCACATTAAATCCTGTTACATTCACATTCACTGCTCATGGTTGATAAATAACGACTCTCAGAAGAGTTCCATCTTTCCATTCTGTACCTAATTTCTTACCCATAAAGGTTACACTGGCAATTCCATCGGGCTTACCATTTACAAATTTTCCTTCATAGATATTTCCGTTGTCATATACCTTTCTTTCATTACCCGCGAGAGTGAGTTCAACTTTCGTTTTATTACTATCAATAGGGGTCTTTACTGTATCTACTGCCGGCGTCTTTACTGTATCTACTGCTGGTGTCTTTACTGTATCTACCGCTGGGGTCTTTACTGTATCTACTGCTGGTGTCTTTACTGTATCTACCGCTGGTGTCTTTACTGTATCTACCGCTGGTGTCTTTACTGTATCTACCGCTGGTGTCTTTACTGTATCTACCGCTGGGGTCTTTACTGTATCTACTGCTGGTGTCTTTACTGTATCTACTGCTGGTGTCTTTACTGTATCTACCGCTGGTGTCTTTACTGTATCTACCGCTGGTGTCTTTACTGTATCTACCGCTGGTGTCTTTACTGTATCTACTGCCGGCGTCTTTACTGTATCTACTGCTGGGGTCTTTACTGTCACATCCTCTTCATCTTCATCCTCTTCCTCAGCTTTGTCTTTTTTCACTTCCGCTTTCTTACCCTTCTTTGGAAGCGTGCTATAATTATTCACCTGTGTACTATCCCATGTCGGATCATCAAGTGCGAGAAGCACTCTCTTGATCGTCTCTATACCTGCCCATCCATCCAATGTAATCTCATCCGGCGTACCATGCTGGCCATCATTACAGTGAAGATCATTCCATCTTGTTTGAAAATCTAATACCCTCAATCTTGTGTCGCCATTACCATACATACCATCGATACCCATCTTGAACTTACATCCAAGCTTTGCGAGTGCGAGCTGGAGGTTGAAAACAAGACCTGCTCCCATCTCATTATAGATGGACATAAACGTCTCTTTGTCTTTTCTTTCATTGAACTTCTTGATGACGTTCTGCAAAACATGCTTCACATGATCGATAGTAAGCTCATTCTCAAGCATCTCCTTGAGTTGTTTTCCGGAAAGATTCTTCGTGACCTCTGCTTTGAGATCCTGGAGTTCTCCTTTGGTTTCGTAGATCTCCTTGTAACTTTCCTTAATTTTGATCTCGAGCCGATTGATCTTTCCGATCTTCTCGGAAATTTTGTTCTCGCCGATCTCGTTTTTGATAAGTTCTGCCATGGTAGTATAATGATGGGGGTAAATAACTAGACTGTTGGGGTATTGGTACTATGTTCAAGTGTTTGTATTCATGCATATTGCATCAGTGCTCTTTGTCTCTTCGCTATATTTTTTCCTACTGCATTGATACCATCTTGTCGGGTTTTGAAGCTCACTTCGCTACCGTCGTCTGTGTTTCCCACGTTTCCGGGATTCTTCGTTCTGACACCTTTGCCTTTGGTTCCGGCTCCACTGTCCTGCGCGATAGCCGCCATGATCATCTTCGCATCGACTCCATACTTCTTCGCTGCCTTCTCTATCATCTCAACCGTAATAGGTGTTCCTTCATATCTATGCAAACTTCATTCTATTCCACGTTCCTTTACTCCCTCGTAAATCTTTACATACTTTTCTGCATCCGGATCGCCTGTCGCATACAATCCAAAAAACTTTTTTCCTTGGAGACGTCCACTGTACAGAGTCTTTGCAAACTCCTTCGAAGACAACCCAAGCGCTTTCTTCATCCTCTTATACCAGTTGTTTTTGGTCGTAACCTCAGGCATAGGAGTACTGTCCGGCGTAGTTTCTGGTGCATTTGATGTAACAGTAGGTGCCACATTCGGCGCATTCACTGTCGCATTCACGTCAACCGGCGCACTAGGCACCGCATTCGTTGGCATCTCTTTTGGTTTATTCGTTTCTTCCACTTTTTTCCTGAGGTAGCCTAAAAGCTCCCCCACAACGACATTCCAAAGTCCTTTGGTCTCGCCTGTTTCCTTCTGTTCCGCCGTCTTTGGCGTCTCTTCTCAGTTCAAGCCCATAGTAGCCTTTGTGTACCGAAGTAATAAAAAAAGTCCGTAATGCTATTATAGATACTCTTCAAGGTCGAGCAAAAATCATCCACATTTATCCATCAAGGAAAGAGAAAAGGTAATTGACTATATTTATTAAATATTCATAATATGTCATTTACGCGTTGCAACGACCACCCTTCTGCCTATAGTTAGACTAATCGCACTCGATATGTACAAAGATATGACGACCTTGTGTTTGGATGACTGACACTGAATATGTGGTCCTCACCTCTTTGTTGCAGTTGGTGCGAGTTCCCTTTATTTTTTACCGTAGCTTCATGCCAACTAGTAAAAAACAATTTACGCCTATCCAGCATAGCACTGACCGAAGTGGTCACGCTCTTTCTCTCGAAACAGGAAAACTTGCCGGTCAAGCCGACGGAGCTGTCGTTATCAGATACGACGACAATATGTTTCTCGTCACTGCAGTGATGAATAAGAACCCTGATCCGAATAAAGACTTTCTGCCACTCACCGTGGACTTCAGAGAAAGTTACTCTGCTGCCGGCAAGATCGGTGGAGGTTCGTATCGTAAGAGAGAAGGTCGTCCTTCTGATCAGGCTATTTTGAATTCGAGACTTACTGACCGCTGCCTCAGACCTATGTTCCCGAAGGGAATGATCAATGATACGGTCGTGACCATCACTCCCCTCGCCCTCGATCATCAGCAAGATCTCGGTGTGCTTTCTATTATTGGTGCATCAGTAGCAATTATGTTGGGAGGTATTCCATTTGACGGTCCTATCAGTGCCGTGAGAGTTGGTTATATGAATGGAGAGTTTATCGTAAATCCTACGATAGAGCAGATCGAAAAAGGAGAGCTGAATTTGTTGGTTGCCGGTAAAGATGGATTTATCAATATGATCGAATGTGACGCAGCAGAAGTCGATGTTGAACTCCTGGATAAAGCTTTTGACCTTGCTCAGCTAGAGATCAATAAGCTCTGTAAGATACAGACTGAGTTCCTCGGAAAGAATGGTATTCATCCGAAGACCATCGCATACAACAAGCCAAGTGATGCGTTGATGGCGTATGTACAAGGGATCATTACGCCTGAAAAGTTTGCTGCGATGACAGGGAACACAAAGGTGAGTTTCAATGAGCTTTTCTATCAGTACGAGAAAGAGGTTCTCGAAGTCGCGAAAGAGAAGATCGCTGATGATACTGCTGAAGATTTTAGTACATCGAAGATAAAGATCGCTGTGTTCAATGTTATCAAGCACTATATTCGCGATCGCGTTCTTCACGAAGGAAAGAGAATTGACGACAGAGATACGCTTACTATCAGACCTCTCTACTGTGAAGCAGGACTTTTACCGAGAGTACATGGTTCAGGACTCTTCCGGAGAGGAGATACACAGGTACTTTCTACCGTTACCCTCGGTTCGCCTGGTGACGTAGAGATGCTCGATACGATGGAAGAAGATGATTTCGAAAAGAGATATATGCACCACTACAATATGCATCCATACTCTACGGGTGAAGCCAACAGCTCAAGAGGAACTAACCGCCGCGAGGTAGGTCATGGTCGTCTCGCTGAAAAAGCGCTTGAGAGAATGATTCCGGACAAAGTGACTTTCCCATACACGGTAAGAGTCGTTTCTGAGTGTACAAGTTCAGGAGGTTCAACGTCTATGGGTTCAGTATGTGGTTCAACGCTTGCTCTTATGGACGCAGGTGTGCCACTTATCCGTCCAGTGAGCGGTATCGCGATGGGACTCATGAGTGAGACCGACGACGCCGGCAAGATCAACAGCTACAAGATCCTGACTGACATCATGGGAACGGAAGATTTCACGGGAGATATGGACTTCAAAGTTGCAGGTACTACTAAATGAGTAACTGCCATCCAGCTCGATATGAAACTCAAGGGAATCACCATGAGCATCATCAAAGAGACAGTAAGACAAGCAAATATCGGTAGAAATGAGATCCTCGAGTTCATGCTCCAGACACTTCCCTCTGCAAGAGATCATCTTTCAGAGTACGCACCAAAGATCGTTTCATTCACTATTCCGTCTGACAAGGTGAAGAGTGTTATCGGAAAGGGAGGCGAGACTATCGACGAAATCATCAAAGAGACAGGTGTGAAGATCGACTTCGAAGACGATGGAACATGTTTCATCACAAGCCGCGATCAGGAGATGATCGACAAAGCAAAAGCAATCATCATGGATATCGCTATCTGACCGGTGGTTGGCTCTACGATCGAAGGAACAGTCACTCGCGTCGAAGACTACGGTGTATTCGTCTCTCTCAGCAAGTTCAAATCTGGTCTCCTCCATGTCAAAAACATGGGTGTCCCAGGTATGACAGCACAACAAATCCACGCATCTTACAAGATGGGCGACAAAGTGAAAGTAAAAATCACTGAGATCGATAAGGAAGGAAGACTAAATCTGATGAAAGTAGTCGGATAAATTTCATTATAGTTAACAGATACACTATGAGAAAAGGAGCATACGGCATTGCCTTCGACGACAATAATCAACTTCTTCTTGCGAAGAAAAACGACACATATATTTTGCCATGATGAAAGCATAACGATGGCGAAACCGACCCACAATGCATCAGAAGAGAGCTAAGCGAGGAGCTGTGAATCCCTGAAGACGACGTGCTAATCGGGGCACATTACAAAGATATTGCTTGAACAACGCCCAGTAAAAATGATACTCTTATCTCTCACAACTATTTCATAAAACTCAAGAATCCCTGAGCGATCAAACCTTCCGGAGAGATTACAGAGCTCCTCCGAACCAATGATTTCTCAAACTACAAATTATCAAATATCACACAGCAAGTGATTGAAGCCTTACAGACAGATCAACTATTATAAAATTATTGGTTACAATAAGAAAAGAGCCAGCGTTCGCTGCTCTTTTTTTTGCATAAGGGGCGAGTATGTATATCGGGGAACTCTCCTTCTAAAAAGGTATTACCATTTCGCTATTGGTAATACCTTTTGATCCCCGAATGGTAATACTATAATGCAAATAGTAATACTTTTTTTGAGAGGGCGAAAAAATGATATTATAACTTCTATAAAACGCTGAAATCATCTAGCCGTTTTTGGTTTACCCTAGCAGGGAGTATAAAGAAGAATAAAAAAAAGACGCATAGAGTGCCTCTTTTTATAATACATGGAATGAATATTTTTAAGAAAATTTATTTAAGTTGTATCAACTCGTACTTCCCCTCGTTATAACTCACTAGTCCCTGTTTATTACCGCAGACCACATCACCTTGGACTGGTGCAAGTTCTTTACAGTTAGAATAGTCACTATTACACGAGAGTAGTTTTCCGGAAACCTGCAGGAAGTGCACTTTGTTAAATGCGAATGCCGACTCTATAGGATCAGCGAAAACCTGCGTTCCGATATTGTATTTACCTGTCTCCACCGATGAGATCGGCGAACAAAGAACGCCAAACGTTGCCTTTACATACGGCTTTGTACCGAGGTATTGCACGAATGATTTCTCGTACATCTGATTGTTTTCATAACAGTGCGTCTCCTTCTGCCCCGCAAAATGTTGGGTGTAGCAACCAGGCTCCAAATTGTAAAAATTCACCTGATGGTCATGTGGTTCATAGACGTTTCCATCAACAACGATCGTGTTATCGTCCGAAAAAAAGTTCATACTCACGAATACGTTTTGCGTCACGAATGATTTCGTATTTGTATCAAATCTGTATCCGTACACAACGAACAGGAAAATAAAGCCTAGGATAAAGGCAAACACTGCTAATTTTACAAAAACCCTGACGCTTACTCCTATCATGCTCTTATGATTTTCAATTTTATGAACTTTTAATGAAACTATCTAACGTCTACGATCTTCACATCATATCTTCCTGAATCCGCTCTTACTCTCACTACATCACCCTTCTGTTTTCCTTTAAGCGAAGAACCAAGCGGAGATTCGAATGAGATAGTTCCGGCAAGGATATCTACCTCTCCACTACCAACGATAGTGAACTCATATGTCTTTCCGCTTTCGACGATCTCAAATTTAACTTTTGATCCGTAACGGATATCTTTCGTCTTTATCTTGTCTTCTTCGATGATCTGTACATCTGCGAGGAATGCTTCGATCTCAGCAATACGAGATTCAATAAGCTCCTTTTCAGCGATCGCAGTATCGTACTCTGAGTTTTCAGAGATATCTCCTTGTCCGATCGCTTCTTTCAGTCTCGCAAGAGCTGCAGGAAGGTCTTCGTTTTTGAGCTTGTTAAGCTCTGCTACCAAACTGTCGTATCACTCTTTGGTAAGGTAATTTGTACTTTCACTCATATTTGGATCGAAGGGTAAACAAAATAAATTTCCACGGCAGTACCGTCAAAGTATGGTAAGACCTCTCTATTACAATATTATGTCTATATGATTTTATTATTCTATCACTGCTTCCACCTGATGTGTCTTGTTTTTCTTCTCACGTGCGGTGATATTTTTTTCATCTGCCAGGTGTTCTTTCAGATGATCAAATGCGTGATTTACAAGATCATGAACGTTTTCAAATGCTTTATCTCACTCTCTTTTGTAAGGAGGACACACTTTACCATCCAGCGTAAACAGGAAGGTTCCATCATATCTCTCGTCCGCACCTTTATGCTTTTCGATAGTAACACGAATAGCAATGCGAGCGTCATCATGACGTAAAGCGATCTTAAAGTACGCGTCCATCTTTTTATTGATGTTTTCTTCTACGTACTTTTTAATACTTTCTTCAAGTTGCTCAGTCACGTCCTTAAAATAGTAATGAACATCGATATTTTTGTGCATTTTACCATTGGTTATGAGGTAAAAATTCACATTAACCGACTATATTCATTAATCGGCGAAAATCAATCAAAAAAAGGCTGCCTGTAATTACAGGACAGCCACATCAAACACAAACACACATTAGTGGCCCGGAGGGGATTCAAACCCATAACCTTCACATCCGAAGTATGACGCTCTATTCAGTTGAGCTACCAAGCCTTAAAGTATTGAATAATATAACGAATAGTACCCTAAAGTCAATAAGTCGTTACTCACCGTAGCCGATAACCTCCGTAACTTTACCCAAGCCAGTGACCTCGAGGATGTTACCAAGATATTTTGGAGTAGATCGGAATTTCTTTTCGTCTCTATTTATAGAGATTTGTAGTTCTGCTTGTGCCTGAAAACTACCTACAAGTGCCTGTACAAGACTTTCGTATGCTTTGCCATTCGCTTGCTTTGTTCTAAAAATAAATATCTTAGCATAGGTTTCGGCGAAAGTCTGGATAAAATGTTTGTTATAGAACTCCAAAAAATCTTGTGAGAAAAATAGCCTATAGAAAAGATGAGACATTTCTGCATATGCCCAACTGGTTTTAAAAATATTCACAGCTTGTTCTTCACTCACATTATGATGAAATGTATATCAGTCAATATCCATAGTATGACCCATGATGGTCGTATCTACTAAATAACAACCGCTAATATTTTCTGGATTATATTGATATCACGATCATCTTATCGCTCACTGTGCTTTTCAAAAATTACTCATAAATATCTCACAAATCTTCTCATCAGAACATCCTGGATAGAACGATCTTATCCTTTCCTGCATCTCTATTTTTGTAGGCGCTTTAAACACATCTGCCAATCTCATGGTTGTTCACTCGCAAATATACTGGTAGCTACCATGGTTTCCTATATGTGCCCGATAGAGATCAAGTATTTGGTCTATTGTAGTAAATTCTTTTTTAATCAATCTTTTTCATGGCTTCGCAGGATCTTCATAGCAGATTTCTAGACCCTCGTTTATCATAAAGTTAAAAACATTATTTTGATAGAACTCATTTGAACCGGCCACATAGGCAAACATTAACTTATAATCATTTATGTCATTTTCATATCTATAAGTATCAAGTCTACTTACTTTCAATGGAACGGGTATGGGGGCAAGCTCTCAAAACACCTGTAGATAAAGCGACTGTATATCGCGAGCGGCTATAAATTCGTTATATGATTGTTGGACAGTTTCACATCCCCAGGCAGGAGAAGCCCAGATCTGTTTGTTCGGGTAGTAAATTTCTCCATCTCTTAAGAGATGTCCTCCTTTTATAACAAATTCATAGAGTTTTTCCTTATGCAAAAACCCTTTTGAAAAGCTTCTGCCAGAGTACGGATATCCATGTCGCTGAAAAAAATCCGCACCGAACTTTGTAAGTTCAATATGCTTGTCAGGAGAAATAAATGTCTCATCTTTTGGCAACGACAAAACATATAATAGCTCGTGCTTTGTTAGCGGATCGCCAAAAGAGCGACTATCCACTACGTCAGTACTCTCTACACTATTTCACTGTATAGCTTGGCGCAAAAACATGAAATTCATTATATATCATTATCATCTATTGTCAATACTTAAAAGATCGTTGTACTTATAGGCATTTTCGCTATATATAACAGTATGCAACTACTTAATCGGCTCAATCATAGCCTAGGCAAAGCCGCCCAGTGACTCATCCGACTCTACCAGAAAACGCTCTCGCCGGATATGTGAGTACCGTCGCTTCGGCTAAAGTGAAGGATCTGTGCTCATGAGCCCCACTGCAGCGCCTACTGCAAAGAATGCTTTGAAAGATATGGCTTTTGGCCATGATTTTTGTATACTGTCGACAGAATTAGCTCGTGTACTCCCAAAGCCATGAAACAGTACGATCCACCATTCTATAAGGTAGTTTTCTTCTCTTCAGCTCCTATCGGGGTGCCGTTTTTGGAACAAATGGCAAAAGATACAAGATTTGACATAGTTGGCGTCGTGACCGCTCCAGACAGACCATCTGGTCGCTGATTGGAGGTGAAATCAAATGTAGTTAAAGAGACAGCTCAGCAATACATAGAATGAAATCTTTGTAGATATTTTCTTTTGAAAGATAGTTTGGCGCAAGGCCGGGAAGAGAAATTACAAGAATATGGGATCACCCGGAGTCGAAGAGAAGATCGATGAGTAATCATATATGGGAACAAAGACCATCATGAGAGAAATATTAATCTCTTTCAGAGCCTTATGGTTTCAGGACCATGGTACTTTGACACTAGATGAGCATATAATTTGATAGTATATAAAGAGAGCGTTTTTGATTTACAAACGGGAGAAGATGCAGCGGCAAAAGAATATGGCCGCTCAATAGGTATCCCTGAAGCCCAACTTGATCGATCAGCCGGTTCGAACGAAAAAGCATTTGATGAATATATTCAGACTCCACAGAAAATTAACCCTGAGAAATCTGAGGAAGGGAAACAATTTACGGAGTGGCTCAAGAGCAAAGACGCCGACTTCTTTGTGGTCATCGCCTACGGAAAAATCATGCCGCAAGCGATATTGGATATACCGAAGCTCGGACCGATCAATGTACATCCTTCGCTTCTGCCGAAGTTTCGCGGTGCATCGCCTATCATCTCCGCACTCCTCAACAACGAGACCATGACCGGCATCACGATCATGTATATGAACGACAAGATGGACGAAGGTGACGAGATAGCAAAGATCGCTTTCTCAGTGGATTTTTCATGGAACGAGGCCGATCTGAGTAAGAAGATGGAGCAGATCTGACCGGAATTTCTCTGCAATACATTATGGGACTTCGGCAAAGAACATCTCACGAGAAAACCGCAGGATCATACACACGCAACCCATGCAACGAAATTTACAAAAGAGGATGGTAAAGTTGATCCACGAAATGATACACTTCAAATAATATATAATAAATACCGCGCATTTTATCGTCGACCAAAAATTTTCTTCATCTATAATGAAAAAAGAGTGATCATCGAATCATTGGTCCTTGACCAAAAACTCTTCGAGCCAAACGCTTCGATGGTAGATGAAAATAATGCGTTACACTCCTCTATCATTGAGTGTATAGCAAAACCCGAATGAAAGAAAGAGATGAAATGGAGTGATTTTGTGAGAGGTTATATGGGATAGAGAATCAGTGAAGAAAGGGAATGAGAAAAACATGAGATGAATAGTTTTTTATTTGAATAAGCAAAAAAGCCCCTCTTGCGAGTGGCTCCTTTTTTTAGAAAAACGATAATGGATGATTTTTAATTATCTATTCTCATCAGCATAAGCATTGCTCGTCCTCTCTTGAGTGGCATGAAGAGATCTGTAGTTACGTTGATAATGCCGTTTGCTTTGAGTGCATCGACATGTTTACAGTATCGGCATGAGTCCAAAGTGTTATACTGGTTACCATAGACCAGTCTCGATAAGATCGTAGCAAGCTGCGCTTTGTCGAGCAGTCCATTTGGATTGAATGTCGCTGCAGCAGTTCCATCTCCTTTGAGTCCCATAAGGCCGAGCTGACATGCGATGATAGCATAGTGTTGTGCATCGCTATCTTGCGAAGTCATATCGCTGAAAGGGCATGTTACATCATAGTTTGGTTTTTTATCAAGGATATTCATAGCAAAGGTGGAAAGAATTTTTGCAGCATCTATTCTGGTGAGACCATCACTCATGCGAGCAAGAAGACATGTCTGGAAGTCGAAAAGGCCATGAGCAGAGCCATAGATGAATGCTGTCTGCATATCAGTATCCTCACATCTATCCATGTCAGTATCAGTATCCACTCATCAGGTAGTTATTTCCGGCTGAGTATCCTCTCTCATTTCTGTTCATGTATCGACAGTACTTTCTCATGTAGATATGACAGGAGTGAGATCAATCAAAATGACAGTAGAGATAGGATCTGTGGTACCAGTTGCAGTTACTCCATCAGTAACGCTCATTCCTGCACAGAGTCCATCATACTGTGTCATAGAGGAATCTCCCTCAGGACAAAAGTCTACAGGAATAATTCTTCTTGGCGATCCACCAACCAGAGGGACAACATACGTTCATATCAGATTAATATTATAATCTT
>JAGOPC010000004.1:46137-49396 GCA_017992195.1 Patescibacteria group bacterium | reverse complement strand
TAAAACAAGAATCAGGTAGAAAGGATGGTAGGCTCTTACTTTCAACAGGTAAGATTAATACACCAACGCACTGGCATACGTTCCACAAGTGTGGAACCCTAGTCATCAAACCCGATCCTTGTTTTAGGAAGAGAGCTTAATAGAGCGATTTTTGCTGTTTTAAAGACCATTTGCCCTATTCATATCTCTATATTATAGATAAAATCGTATTTTGTCAAATTTACGGTCACTTTTTTTGCCTAATTACGTTCATTACAGTATAATTAAGCTAGTTTTAGTAGGATTGAAGGTGATTATAATTATGACAACAAACAGAAGAAACAACATTACATCTAGACCTGAAGCAGCACGGTACAGTAGCGAAGAGCTCCAATTAAAGCGCCTTTGGACACTTACCGACAGTGTTTTCAAGCAAAAAAATCTCGACATCAGTAACGCTCATGAATTTACTAAGTATATGGGATGGCATTACAATTTTCTTGTTCAGGATGGAAAAATCGGTGAAAGTAACGAATTTCTGGCTATGTATGAGGCTATCATGCACGCGATAGAGTCGTTGGAAGACCAGGAGATCCTTGATAAGATAGAGGACATTATAAGCAACTTTATGGAAAATATTGATAAAATATATGAAGATAGTCGTGATATTGAAAGATATGGTAAGGGAGTTGAGATTATGTTTAAAGTACTCTTCAGGTGTTTTACGAGCACCAAAGTAGCTGAGGCGCTGGATGAGGATATCAGGGAATCATTGGCTACTATCCTGTTAGCGTTAGAAAAAACCGAGGAAGAAACTAAGAATATCGAAGAAAATGCAGAGATTCTTGCTTGATAAAGCCTTTTAGGAGATATAAGCCCTTGAAAATACGGCGCAAAACCGTAGCATTAAAAGCTCGGTCCATGAAGTTATTTAACTAGTAATTATGAGTATCAATGAATAGACAGCGTCCCGAAAGACCAGTGAAAACGATGCCGAATACAGATCTTGACGAACTAAATTATCCGATAAGCTCACCATTACAAGCTATCACAGGCGATACGGGGGTAGACAGCAGCACTATCGGCTCTTTCATCATACAGTTCACGCATATCAACGAGAAAAAGCTTCTTAAGAGACGACAAAGCCATCTTGCGGAACAAATGGCGGTTGACTTTCTCCATGAGTCAAAAGAAGAGGCAAATCAGCAATCATTTAAGGACAATATGAGTGCGCTCAATAGGGCTATTTTTACAACCATCCCTCAGAACGAGCAACAGGCGCAAGAGTTCGCAGAGATTTTCGCGGGAAAGCTCGTTATGATCACTCCTGAAACTCCTGCTCATGAGTTAGCGCATGCTTATAAGGAGATCGTCGCTCAGCTTTTTGCTAAATGGGGAAAAACAGGAGAATACACTCCTGTAAAAACAGATAAAATGATTAATGAGCTGAGCGACGAAACTGCCGATAATCTTCTTAAGGTTTCTACAAAAAACTAATTTCCCACTATCACTTTTGCAGCTTTGATCACTCTCTTTGCGTCTCACTGCTTCAATACGTAGCCTGCTTCGTACTCCTTGATGATTCTGCCTTTTAAAGCCTCATCGTCAGTAGGTTCCACACTCAGCGGCTCATGTAATTCGCTATCCGGCTCCTCGCCTATGGTAGCGATTTTTTCTATTCAGAAATTCGCCAGCGTTTTCATCGCATTGTCGTATACCAGTTTCACTCCATCAGCAAAAGTATTTCCTTTCATATCCTCCGGCATGTGGTCGACCGAATACGAAAGCTGGTCTATAACCGGCAAAAACTTTTTCATGATATCAATAAGCGCCTGAGATTTATTATCTTTAGCGTCCTGCTCCACTCTGCGTTGGTAACTGTCGAAATCATATTTCAACATAACATAATCATATTGCGCTTTTTTCGCAACCTCCTCGAGGTCTTTTATCTTGGCTTCTAACTCACCGCTCGCCGAACTATCCCCTGTTGTGGCCCCCTGGGCCATATTTTCATCTACTTGCTGATCCTTATTTTCTTCTGCCATAGTCATCTTTTTATACGATCTAAATGTATACCCATAGTAATAATTTTTTCCTCAAAAACAATATAACAAAAACTACCAGCCTTGCAGCCAATAGCCTCTCCATCCTCATGCAATATCTAATAGCGGCCGCCAGGAAAGCCGTATTCACTGACAGCTCGCTTGATCCTTTATAATGAGTGACCTTAAGGGAAACTTAACTATAGAAAATGGCTATATTAAGTGGATTTCTTGATAGTCTCTTTCTTTAAAGCAGCTTTTCTCTTTCTGGCCTCTGCTTTATTTTTCTTAGCCTCCTCCTTTCGTTTTTTTAACTCCTCTTTCTTAATAAGATCCACACCTAAAGTTTTTTCTAATTTATTTTTTCTCTTTATATATGATCAACCATGACGATTTTTTCTATACAATGCAATATCCTCTGGTATCTTGTTTATATCATCGGTCTTGATCAAACCATGTTTCAGTCATGCATGAGCAAACTCCACAAGTTTTTCGAGGGGCACATTATCGAGGTTATAACCAAAATATAATACGAGATCTTTCTGACGTCTAAAATTCCATGAATTCAAACCTCTCAGCAAATCAAAAACCGTGTAAAGCGACCATTCTTTTTTCATTATGTTGATTAATCTTTTATAGATAACTTCGTCTGCGACTTTTCTTCCATACATATATCTTAAAAATGCTCTTCTACTCTCTATAGAATATATACCTGTCGACCGAATTCACATTTCATGCCTCATTGTAGGATTTCGCAACTCAGGGAAAACCGTCAATATTTGATTCATATTGTTCGACGATGCTACTTGATCTATAGAGGTAATACCACCCTTTTCCATTTTTCTAAAGCAATATGCCCTCAGTGTATCAAATCCACAGTACTCTCAAAGATATGTATAAAATTTTTCTTTTTTGACACCATGAGGAAATGAGCGGACTCCTTGAGCTCTTCTTATATCATTTACCATATCAAAGAGTTGATCGAATTTTTCACCTCACTCCAAGACGAGCTTTGCAGGATTTGTCGTTCAGAGAAAACGTTTAATCTTTGCTTTTAGATCTACCCCTAAAAGTTCCATTACTTCAATAAAATTCTTTTCTAACCAGATATCTTCCTGATGTTTTATGCGCCAAAGTAAAAGTCTTGCAGGACTTTCCTCTGTCCGTTGATAGACGCGATATTCGTGGAGTGTCGTAATGTCTTTTGGCTTGATAAGCTCTTTCACAGCTTTGTTATA
>JAGOPC010000004.1:0-46037 GCA_017992195.1 Patescibacteria group bacterium | reverse complement strand
CTTCCTGATGTTTTATGCGCCAAAGTAAAAGTCTTGCAGGACTTTCCTCTGTCCGTTGATAGACGCGATATTCGTGGAGTGTCGTAATGTCTTTTGGCTTGATAAGCTCTTTCACAGCTTTGTTATAGATTCTGTCCAGTGTTTGTTGACTCATAGGCTTATAGCCCATAAAGTCGGCAATAGCATTGAGCCCATCTAAACTTCTTGCCGACAGCATCTTTTGAATTCTTTGCAATTTTGCTCCACGAAATCTTTCCTCTGCTTTTGATATAATCTCATCAGTATCCTGCATTAACAACTCTTCCAATGAGGTGATTTTTTCTATCTCAAAGAACTCTTTAATGTCAGTGAAATGCACGGTCGCTGTCGGATAGTGCTGTGCAAGATATGAACTATCTACTTCGTCACACAGAAACATATCTTCAAGCGAGTTCGGAAGCTCATCTATAGGATCATCTTTTGTCGGAATATACTTTTTTCTTCTTTTTCCCATTCACTTTGGTCATCTAGGGAGGCGTCACTTTCTAGGCACAGTGAGCACCCACTTATCTGGCTCGATGATACGCGTATTATCAGTGCTTTTACGAATAATCTCTTTAAGTTCATCATCGCTAAACGACGCATATTTAGACTTATTTCTTACGTTTCTGAAAATTTCTTCCACATCCTCTTCTCTCATCGTTCTCATGATCCTTCCATTCCCCTGCGTCTTAAAGACAGGATCGTTACTGGCATTAAATCTTGCGGCACATCTTAAAGGACGACAATCACTTCACTGCACTCACATTTTCACGTTTATCACAACATCTACATCATCGTTATAGATCAACTTTGAGATCTCTGCATCAGATATGTCGGTTTCACTTGTTTGCACTATGGTTCTCAGACCATGAACCTCTCTTGCATACTTCTCTACGTCTTTGGCTTCTTTTATCGTGCTACAAAAGAATTTTGCGGGGAAGTACACAAATTTTTCTAAGAGTCCCGCATATTTATCTATAATGACTTCTCTGATCGGTCTTCCAGCGCTATCTATAAATTTTCATGACGACTCTATCTCATATACAGAAGGTTTCTTTTCGATGCCTCAACTAATAGGAAGATATGCTTTCCCCACTCACTCAAATCATGGACGTGTGAGGATCTCATCTTCAAAACACTCTTGCAACTTGATGCTAATTATCTCGTGATATTTATCTCTCAGAGATTTTTTTCTTCTGTCAGGCGTTGCAGTGAGCAGGATGTGTATCTTACCATGAGGATTTCCATGCTCTCTATCCATAAAATACTCTTTCAATGCATTTCAGATTTTACCCATAGTCTCATGACCTTCATCACTCACATATATCTTCACGATTTGATTTAATTGATCTAAGAGATCCGGAGAGCTTTTAAACAGTGATTTTAAAGATGCGTACGTTGATCACACAACCGGATTATCAATAAGTTTTGCTTTGATTGCATCTAATATATGTGCCAGAGCTATAGCTGCGCTACGCATTCATGTTATCTTATACGTATCTTCCTTTTCGTCGTAATGTCACTCTGGGATAGAGAAGATTGCATCTTTATCGTATCAGGTCTCTATAAGCTGGTTGAGGTTCTGCACTGTCAGATCGGCAGTTGGCGCCTTTAGTACAGCAGCCAATTGTAATGCATTTAGTATTTCGGTAAAGAAAAGCGTCTTTCCTGTTCCAGTAGGAAGCTTAATATATCCTTCATCAATTCACATAAATAACATCCTCAGTAATGCGACATAAGTCTTTTGTTGCACTCTTCTTAACTTATGAAAATTCACTTTATACAGCAGATCATGAATAGTTCATGATTCAAGAAAGTTATGTTTTATTTGTGCGCGCGTTTCCTTTATTTGTTCGTCAATTCATTGTTCAGAAAAATTATCTATCTTTTGTAGATCTGAGTCATTCTCGCTAAGCGCTTCTCATCTTCCCCATGCTGCTGGTTGATCGGAACTCGCGTATTCTCTATCTCGTTTTTCTATATTGTTTCTACCCATGTAGACTATTCAACGATAAGACACATATTTTACCAATTCACGACCATATGTCAATAAAAGAGAGTCGTAACGACTCTCCTCTTTTTGGCTTATATAAGCTATTTATGTTATGATTTCATTTTCCACCCCTGGCTTAATAAGCCCTCAGCTTTCTTGTATTTCATCTCTTCTTCTTTCCCTGCGGGGCTAATGACAGTAACCAGGTCGTTTCTGCCATATTTTTTACCTCCGGCTGTATGTGCCGCTGGAGTATGAGTAGGTTTCACTTCGACAACCTCTACTCCATCATCTTCTTTAAATGCGTTTGCGTATTGCTGCTGTTTTGCCTGTTGATAATTTTGCGGCATAGGACGCTGTGCTTGTGGCTGTCTGTTTGCGTATGGTGTAAATTCAGGGATGTCCTGTGACGCTTCTTGTAGTCTATCGAGCATGATATGATTTTGTTGCTCTTCTGTTCTGATAAGCGTCTGTCACTGTGCACCGGTGAAGTCGGTACGAAAGACGATCGCGATACTCTCCTGCTTGATGTTAAACATGAGTTTAGTGAATTTTTCGAATGCTTCTTTTTTGTAGATTACCAGTGGATCCTGTTGTGCGTAACCGTAGAGTCCTACTTTCTCACGAAGGTATTGCATATCGTCGATATGATCAATCCGATATTTATCGATCATGGCTAAGTAGATCATACGAAGTGTCGCGTCAACTCCACGAGGATCAGCTTTGGCAACCTTTGTGTCAAAATGTTTTTCGAATGCTGTTATCAGCTGATCTTGCATATCCTTAAGAGCGTGAATTTTCTCCGCATGGATAGGAAGCTGGTCAAGTGCAAAGTCCTGTTTGATCGTCTCTATCACCTCCTGAAGCTCCATCTGTGTGTTCTCATATTTTCTGATAACACCTTCAACAACGTCGGAGATGAATGATCTTACTTCTGTGGTTGTTGAGGTATTACTTTGAGCAGATTCAACTGCAATAGGATCGAGAATAGCAGGTTCCTTCTGTGCAGCAATGTGTTCTCCTTCCGCATTGATAATAAGAGGCTTCACACCGAACATTTTTCCTAAGTGCTCTGCAGCTCTCAGCGGTATGTCAGTATCATTCTTATCGTGAATGATCACAATCTCGTCAGCGAGTGATTTGATCTTTTCAAAATCAAACTCCCAGTTGAACGTTTGGAAGAATGGTTCGAGCTCTCCATCCGCATAGTCCGGTCCGGCAAATCATGAAAGTAATACGAGTTTTTTGATCTTCACTGCCTTTCTCTCAAGTGCCTTCATCGCAACTGGTGCTCATAATGAGTGACCCACTAACACCGTATTGCTATTGAACTGAGCGTTCTCAGCGATGAACTTGATCTGCTCTTCGACGTTCGGATGGTTTGTATCCGGCAGAGCTGGCGCTATCACTGTTCCACCTTTTGCTTCAAGTTCATGCTTCAACCATGGAATCCGATTCGCATCAGGGCTTCATTCATAACCGTGAAGAATCATATAATTAACTGTCTGCTGCTCTAACGACAGCATCTCATCTCTCTTCGCATAAATTCTTTGTCTCTGGCGATTGATCACTGAGTCGTAGTCGAAGAGATGTTTACGGATAGAGAAGTTCCAGCCTTCCATCTGTTTCTGTGCACGGATGATCGATGAGCTAAACTGCTTCTGCGTTAACTCAAGGCTTTCCAGATCCTCTTTCTTCATGAGGAATCCGGCAACCGACTGAATCTTTTCACCACCCATCTTACGCATGATCTCATCATCAAGTGCGACGAAGAAGACTGAAAGTCCTGGATCTCCCTGACGTCCTGCACGACCTCTGAGCTGATTGTCGATACGACGAGACTCATGTTTCTCGGTACCGAGGATAAACAGTCCATAATGTAACTCTCTTTCTACAAGACCACCTGCCTGCACATTCGCAGGCATCACATTGATCTTTGCAAACCACTGCTCCGAGATTTTCTTACCCTTGTTGAATGTCACATGGATGATAGCCGTTCCATTGTTGAACGGTCCTTTCTCTGCTGTGCGAACATTCTCGTCGGTCATTCACCATGTAGCTTTCAATGCTTCCATAGTATACTCGTACTCTTTCTTTGAAAATACAACACCGTTCAATCCTTGCGGCGCGATCTTACTGAATGTGTTACCTGCAAGTGTCTGCTCCATCCACTTTACATAATTGAGCGCCACCTTCTCGTGCAATCCCTTTTCCAGTTTAATATCCGTTCCACGTCATGCCATATTTGTCGCAACAACCACAGAGCTCATCTTACCTGCATTTGAGATGATCTCTGCCTCCTGTTGATGGAATTTTGCATTCAGTACATAATGCTGCACCTGGATCTTACGAAGAATTTCCGAGACGAGCTCCGAAGTGTGGATACTTGATGTACCAATCAGTATAGGAATGCCTGCATCATGATAAAATTTTATATAGTCCACGACAGCTTTCCATTTTGCGTTTTGGTTGAAGTAGACCTTGTCAGTTTGATCAACACGGATCACCTCTCTGTTGGTTGGGATACTCAGCACGCCGAGCTCATAGATCTTCTCAAACTCCTCTCCCTCCGTCGTCGCAGTACCCGTCATACCGGCAAGCTTCTCGTAGAGCTTGAAAAAGTTCTGGTAGGTAATCGTCGCAAGAGTCTGCGATTCACGCTGGATGTTCACATTCTCTTTCGCTTCGATAGCCTGGTGTAACCCCTCTGAATAACGACGTCAAGGCATGGTACGACCTGTATGTTCATCGACGATAAGAATTTCGCCTTCATGCACGATATAGTCCTTATTGTCGTGATAACACGCCTGCGCCTTCAATGCATTTTCTATATGATGAATCTCATCAAACCCAAAATCCTTATATAAATTTTCTACATTCAATATTTTTTCCAATTTCGTAATACCTAAACTCGAGAGAGTCACGGTCTTATTTTTTTCATCGATAAAATAATCGCCATCGTCCTCTGCCTCTTTTTCCCCTTTACTCATCACCTCTGCGAGGAATCATTTCGGTACTTTTTTCTTGTGCGCAGATGGCGTCAATAGACGCACGATCTTTGAATAGTAGGCATACTTCTCTGTCGGCTCAGCCGAAGGCTGTGAAATGATCAGCGGCGTTCTCGCCTCGTCGATCAAGATCGAATCGACCTCGTCAACGATCGCATAGAAGAGCGGACGCCGGATGACGTTACGCTCGCTGAGCGTGCGCGTCAGATTGTCGCGAAGGTAGTCAAAACCCAGCTCAGAGTTTTCAACATAGGTAATATCCTTTCAGTACTCTTCGCGACGCAGATGGATCGGCGTTCCTTTCACGACCGATCCGCAGCTAAGTCCAAGCCGGTTGTACAGATAGGCCATCCACTGACTATCACGAGACGCAAGGTAGTCATTGACCGTTACGACATGGACTCCTTTGCCGGCGAGCGCATTCAAGTACGTTGGCAATGTCGCAACCAATGTCTTACCTTCTCCCGTTTTCATCTCGGAAATACTTCCCTCATGGAGCACGATTCCACCGACTAATTGTACGTCGTATGGCACCATATCCCGGACGATAATCTGTCATTTCACCTGACACTCCATCCCATTCATCCTCTTACATGCCTGTTTCACCGTCGCAAAAGCCTCAGGAAGAAGATCATCCAAACTCTCACCATCTTGCACTCTCTGCTTAAATTCAGCCGTCTTCGCCTGGATCTGCTCATCACTCAGCGCATCCCACTCCTTATCTAATTCATTTATCTTCTTCACTACCGGCTGTATCTTATTGAGCTGACGCTGATTGTAATCACCCGCGATCGCCCCTAATATTGCGTTAAATACCATACTATAAAAAATTTATAAAATTAAAAATCATCCATATAACGTGTATATTTCATGAATTTTAATTCGTAATTAGAGTACGTCGTCCCAAGAAAATCTGCGGTCTTTCTCTTTGTCCGGCACCTTTTGCGTTAATGCCTGGGTATAAGAAAAGTTATATGAATAATATTTTTTAGTAACGATATTAAATAGCCCCGCAAGTATGAGTCCTTCTGCGAGTAATAGCACGATCGCATTGACTACATCACTGTGTTTTACGATAGATAGCGTTGATTTCCCTTTAGCCGCTACCAATTGCTGAACAGACTCGATCGCTTGTGTCGTATCCTCCGCGAAACCGGGCTGCGTAAAAACGACTCCTCCAGTTCCGAGAAGCATACTTAATAATAGAGCTGCTAGCAGTCTACGTTTCATAGTGCTACTATAGGAATTTTCCCCCTAAAATCAACCGTCTCACATGCAGAAAAAAGCTTACTACAGGACGGCTCCATCTATGTTGACTTCTAACCTTCTATCCATAAAATAGGCCCTGCAGTATATGTTCATTAACAGTCATGTAAAAATTCACAATGTATTAATTCACACATTCAAAAAAACCATTCAAAAAACTATTTTATGAATCTACCAAATATAATAGCCGTCATCAAAAAAAGATGGCAGGCATTCGAAAAAAAGCTGCTGAAAGACGCAGCCACGCAGCTTAGCACTGCTACTCCTAAAAAAGACCATGGGATTATGGCTCAAGCCCTACTCTTCTGGAAATTTGTCAGGAATATATCTAACTTCCTTGATACACAGGAGAATGAATACGAAGGATGTACAACAAACGAGTTAAAAAGGGCTTTCCTTAAAGAATTCATCAATAATAGTAATAAATTTATTATTTACATCGTATGGATAGAAAGCCTTCCAACAACCATTTGGCGTAAAATGCTTTGGAGATATAATATAGACTTCCAGAGCTATGAGTCCTGTTTACGTAGGCTACAACCCGAACAATTGGAGCACATACAAAAAAACTATAATGCTGTTTTGCTCACGAAAGAGAAACCGTCTGTGCTGAACGTAAACCTTCTTGACCGCATCAAATATGCCTTCAAGAAAAATCTGAACGCCACACTACTTCAGGAAAATCTTTTCGACCACACAAGGTATATTAGCAAAGGCGCCTGGGCGTATTCATTCCTAGGTCTAGGTATGGGCTTTGGCAAATACCCCGATGGCCTGGATAGTGACTACGCACTCAAAGACAAAAAGTTCAGTAGGTTTTTATCTACCAAAAATCATATCAATGATTTCGTGGTAAACCAGGAAGATGGCGGCATATACTGGTGGTTGTATCGGAAAGCAAGGAAAAACTTTATATGGAAGGCGTGGAGTAAAGAAGAAGTAAAACTCAAAAGTCATATCTGCCCGGGGTTTTGGGCCACATTGATTATGCACTTAATATTTTGGGTTATATCTCCGCTCATCTTCACTATTGGTTTACAAAACCTTATCCATCATGACCTGCACTTTTCGGGATTCAATTCTATCTTCCTTATCATTGGATGCATTACTCCCCTATGGATACTATGTGCAATCATCGGATTGATAATATATGGTTTCATGGCGCTACTCAAATTTATCTTTGCTATACTGATCGGCAAAAAAAGGTTGGATGCGTGCGAAGCATGGATAAAAGAGAGAGGACCTGGTGCGATTGCTATAGTCGCGGTTTTTATCGGCATGGCGATACTCAAATTTATCTATTGGGCACCAAGCGAGTGGCTGCATCATACCTGGTTAGCATGGTACGACTCTATCGACATTGTAGCCTTCTTTATGTCTTCCTTTTTCCTCTCAAGTATCGCGTTAAGCATACTGGAAGGCACAGAAGCATTTGGATACGATGATGGCAAAAAATATGTATGGACGCCTTTTATATGGGCCTTTACTACTGTTTTTATTTTATTCATCGTCTGTGTTGCTCACTATGCGTCTATTATGAGCGCTTTTGCTTATATAGGCCAACATCTTGGCTTCTTCTTTATATGGTTAGGCCAGGTGTTTGTAAACTTCGGCAACTTTATCTATGACCACCTTTTAAGGTCATTTCTTGTTGTCATGGGTCTGATCACTGTGGTAGCAACTGTCCGTCCTATAAAATCGTTTATGAACGCCGACGATCGCTCATCTCAAAAGTCTATGAGATTTGCATACGTGATGTGGTCGTTTTGGATAGTTGTTTATCTTGTATTCTTTGTACGATCTTTAGCCTATTACAGCCCTCAGGAGTTAGTGCAAGGCAGTGGAGTTATCTTAGGATTGATAGTAATAGGCCTTATAACAACAGCGGTTACCATGCGGAGAAATTTACGTGAGGATAAAATACAAATCAGAGAGAAAGCAGGTGCCGACGCTTATGTATATCGTTCATACTTCTCGCGGTTCAACATCTCGGAGATGACAGGTATATTACGTTTTTCGTATCTGCATAATCCCTGGTTCCTACGCAATACTGCTCATACAATAAACCAGAATCTCAAAGTTGCGTCTGATATTATTGAATATTTAGTAGAGTGTTGTGAGAAGTCTATAAAGCAAACGGACGGGTATTATAATCAGATGTATGCGAATCTTACGAGTCTTATCCTGCTTCACTTTGATGATAAGCTATTGCAAGAATTGCAAAAGGATTATCAAGCACTGGCTGAAACGCATACCATTGAGGAGATACTACAATACTGCCGCATTCTTGTGACAACGAAAGATTGGGGTATTGCTGAAACTAACTATAAAAAGCTTACAGAGAAGCAGAAACAACAACGGGAGAAAAGAAGGAAGATCTGGGGAAAGATAATATATCCTTTGGTACGGAGCTACGATTTTCTTTCCGGTGTGTATGATCAGATCATGGCATATTATAAGCTTTTCAATGAAAAATGCCCCTATGTAAATAAGAGCAAGCAATTAGAAATGTAACATATACTGCAAATTTATGTTTGTTTCAATGACCGGCGCGTTTCGCGTCCGGTTTTTTTATACTATAAATTCTTATAAAAAAATGCTCCCGCTTGGGAACATTCTTCTTAGTATACTATATGATGAGAAGCTTTATGCCTTTTTAGCAGTAGTCGCGATTTTCTTGTACTTAATGATGATCACTGTTCCTTTTGGACATTTATCCTCGTCCTTTAAAGGCTTGTTATTCATGAAATATCCTACGATCTCATAACCTGCTGGATGTTCAAGAATTTTCTTCTCCAGGGCATTTTTTGCTTGAGCACCGCTTTGCACTGCAGTAGTACCATAAAGTCACTCTACTGTGTACTGGATCGTATAGAGTCCTCCCTTTTCTTCACCGAGGTATCTCATAGAACTACCTTCGCCATCCGTATAATTTCCTGTGAGGAGGTGTTTCATCTCCATGTCTTTAGACAACCCATTGAGAGTGACAATCTCATCAGCATGTGTATATTTACGTACCAACACCTTACCGCTCTCAGTAGAGGGATCATCTATAGTGTAGTAGTTTTTACCATCCTGAGAGAAGCTATATGTGTCTCCTTCACCATACTCTATACCTACGTATTTGATCTTAAATCCTTTAAACTTAGCAGTGACATTTGTCTCGATATTATAAGGGATATCCTTATTTCTTGCATCCTCTTCCTTCTCTTCAAGAGAGGCGTTTGCACCGTGAGAGTGTTTATAGTTAGGATTTGCAACTGACTCGTAGAGATTATTTTCCGCAATCGCTTTAACGAAAGCTTTTGCGCCATAGAATTCAGCATTTACTATGTTCCCATTCTTTATGAGAAGCATCTTTCCTTTAGGAGTGTATTGGATCTGATCATAGTGAGTAATTTCACTATTATCGAGCATAGCATGTCCATTGATCGTCTTAAGCATAAGATATTTTTCAGTTTTCGTTGCAGAACCTTCATCTCCTTCGCTGTACTTATCCTCTACCTTAAAATCCTCAAACTTTACATCCTTCACTGGTACGATTTCATCCTGTCTATAGTATAATTTACGACCATCTTTCATAAGGAATACCACACCCTTATAACCAGCAGATTGAAAACCTCTTACAGACTGAGATTCGGAGATCTTGTCGTCCTCAAGAGATCTATATTCTGTCACCTCACCAAGAGAGTTCGCACTAGGAGTTTCTCACTCGGTATTGACGAGGTGAAGCAACTCACAAACACCATTGTTTGTTTTGATCATATATGTTCCATCCAGAAATCTAAGATTTTCAGCAGCTATACGAACACATGAAAATCTACTAGGATTGTCTTTTTCATCTTCTGCAACATTCTTTTTTACGAATGCAACGTAGTGATCATTTGTAGTAGAAAAGATGACATAATTTCCCTCTTTAGCACGGTGTTGTTCGTCTACTCTCGAACCCATAGTAGATGCAAAGGTCGGAGTTTTTGCCTCTTTCAAATAGCCATATTCATATACTGCATCACCAACAGTGATATCTTTATACATGATGGGAATTTTCTTATATTCATGCTTCTCTACCTCTTCCTGGGGTTGAGCCGGAGGCGTAATAGGTTGATTAGTCGCTGCTGGAGGCAAGTCAGACACTGTCTTATCTCCGTCTTTACACGATGCAGCAAAAATCGACAGAATCAATAACGCTGTTGCTCAGAGGTTTCTACCAGTAGAACCAATAGAAGAAAGAGAATTAGATCAAGAAGAAGGTTTATTCATGGGAAGAAAAACAGGTTAAAATCATTCGAATATTATAATCTGAGAAAGGCGCTTGTCAATAGCTGTTTCTGAAGCTATTAGCCCTCTATTTGACGCATATTCTCATCATTCTGCAGGACCTTTTGACCAAATTTTGCTTTCCGCTCATTAAGAATCTCTGCGATGAGTTCTTTGATCTTGTGTTTGGCGTAAGGTCATATTCCGCCGATATCATCCAAATTGATAACAGTCAGCTTGATATCTGCCATCACTATATTTTCCATGTTCTCTAGGATATAATGTATAGCCCTTTGTATGGCATCTACAGTAGAGTCTTCATTATTTTGCATATGCTCTTCTACTACTCTTTGCAATTTGCCTCCAGGAATTGCATTAAGTTTCACTCGCTCTTTTACCAGTTTTTCCCAAAATTTTACTCTACGTTGTTCAACATTATGACAAGCAGTGATAATAGCTTGTACCAACTGTTGAGGCATTATCTTGTCTACCTCATCCGGAGAGTAATGTAATAGAGAGAGAGCATTAAGATAGTCTGAAGGATACTGTCCCAAAAATGACTCATAGTTATGAGTAGAATAGTCTATGGTTAGTTCTTCAGTTTTTTTTCTAGGAAGATAATCATTTAAAAATCATGTAAAATACGAAAAGACTTCATAGAAATCTATAAACGTATCTCTCGGTGTCAATTGAGAATCTCCCGCCAGAAACGCATCTATTCTTTTATACTCTTTTTGTAGTCTATCTTCTCCATGTCTTTGCACATAGGTGAAATAATTTTGCTTTAATGTATCAAAATCTGCATCCACTTTTTTGTGTTTTCGGTAATGCTCAAAAAGTTTCACGAGTGGACCTAAAGCTATATATGAGTAGTGATTAGCAACATCTGGGTTCTTCAGATTTGAAATAACTTTTGTGAGATACCCTTCTGTCACATTTTTTCTTACCTTATTGAGAAATCTCTTTCTTGGTGTATCGTCGGGTATGACGCTTTGCATAAAAGAGTAAAATCCTCTCTTAAACAACACTTCACTATTGAGGATTTTTGATAACGTACCATCAAGAAGTCATCTATATGGTATCCCACGATATCTATCCTGTTCTCTTTTAAGGTGGGCGTGTGTAGCTTCTATAAACTTCTGCTCTACCGCATTACTCACTTGTCACAGTAGCTCTTTAGCAGTAGTTCCATCGAGACCATATCTATTTTTTACCGTATCTGCTCTCTTCTTTTTAAAAAGCGTCGTATGATGATCCTTATAGTCTTTCTTATAGAGATCTTTGTTGTTTTGCCGCTCTTGTACAATAGCTATATCCTTATAACCAAGATTTGCGATCGTCTTTTCAAGGTAGTCAATTCTACGCATCATAGTTCTTAATTGACCTTTGTAAGAAGTGCTTCGGTGAGGTCATTTATACGTTACGAGAGTTTCCTTCGTGAGAAGTTCTTTATTTTTTAACTTTGCGATACCTTCTTGCATGGCCCTCTCTAGTCCTTGTTTCATGACACTCTCGATAGCATCCACATCTAGCTCATAATAGATCGCGGCTTCTTTCACCGCCGGCCAGATATCATGCAGATATTGTAAACTTATTGATTCTCATTTCGTGTCTGAAAGATCTATAGCAAAAGTATCTAAAGACAATCTTTCAAAGTAATGAGCGAACTCTATCACAAATTCTTTTTTTGCTTCATTTACTGATTTGTTGAGTTCTTCACGAGAAAATCCAAGGACTTTTTGCATATAACCAGACCTCAAGATATTGTATGCTTCATTCTTCTCCTGCCTCTTTACCTCCTGAGCGAATTCGGGCGTTACCTTTCTCTGAGCAAGCAATTCACGAGCAATTCGGTTTCTCTCATACGTAAGCATACGTTCCCGATAACCCTCACTCTGCAAGTAAGGAATATTTTTGAAGTGAGATGAAATATATACTTTATCCTCGGCTGTCGCGTTATCATATATATCTTCTCCTGTCGGCACCAGAGAATTGATATGTTGATATTTATACAACCCACCCATCTTACACTTAAGCGTGTGTTTATAGAGCGTTTTAAATTTTTGATGAAATCTTTCTGTGTCCGGATCTACCTCCTGAGCTTGCACTGTTCCATGGAGTATACCGAATATGATAAGAGAGTAAGCCATGGTGTCATCAAGAAGAGAACTTTCGGGAGACAGCTTTTCTAGATTTATCTCCTGGCCAAAATCTCTTCCATACCTATATATTCTCTGATGGTAGTTAATATTATCTTGTTTTTTTAATTTCTCGAATCTATAGTAAAGGGTGAGATCATGAACACAACCCATCTTAAAAAGAGTTACTATTTTCACATATTGTTTTTTAGAAATAGTTTTATAGGTCACTTGTTGCTCGTACTCATCAAGCAACTCTATGATACGCTGCTCATAGCTATCACTGACTTTTGTGAGGTCCGAAGTAATAAGATCAAATATAGCTCATTTCACATCTCTAGCAAGAGTTAGGACTTGGGAAGTGTTATTTTCAGTAATTCCACCTTCTCTCTGAGATCCTATCTGTTTTTGAAATCATGGTATCTCATTAATATTTTTAAGGTCGTTTTGCTTTAGTAGTGCAATCAACCTGTCCTGATACTCTTTGTCGGTGACAAAGCGATCATTTTCTCGCACCTTCACAAAGCCAGTTTCATCTAATGAATCTTTGTATTCCTTTTTTTGCTCATCCTCTTCTTTTTGTTTTGCTTTATATACATCATTTTTTCTGATCTGCTCATTGTACTCCTCTTCAGAAACTTCATAATATCATAATCCTAGAGCCATGGGCAAGTAGTACTTCCCTTCCTTCTCATGTGGTTGTTCATCATCTCGATCAGGCAGATCGTTAGCGAGTATTTCTGACATGATTGTAGGTCTTAACAAATGATCTCGATATAATATCCTTTATCCCCAAAGAGTCAATAGATACTAGGTCAAGACTGAGAGAAGGGCATTTTTGATTGCAAAAGGAAGCCACATGACTATAGGTAGTGAGTGGTTTTTACGAACTAAATATTTTTAAGGTGGCAAGAAGGAAAAAGAAAGTGGCAAAGAGAAGAGCAACCTTTGTCTTAGATAGGAAAAAGATTGGTATCATCATGATAGTGGTAGGGGCACTCTACTTTTTTTCTATATCGTTTGCAAAAGACTCGCCGATCGTAGGTCTCTTCAATAAGTTGGTTATGGTGATCGTCGGTGAGATCGGCATCCATATCTTCTTTGGTCTGATGATCATCGCAGGTATCATGACTATCTTGAAAGATGGACTGGGAAGGACTATCATGAAACAATTCATCATCTTAAATATGGTGATATCCGCGATCCTCAACTTTCCCACACTCCAGGAGCAAACCATGGCATATCAATCATACGGCGGATATATCGGCTGGCCGATATTGTGGATACTCCAGCGTATCTTTGGTGATAATCCGTTTGCGATCAAGGCGATTATCGTGGCAGCAGCGCTAGCAATCATTGCCTGGATTATATGGGCATTTAATATACCGGTTCCGAGATTACCGTCTGTCTCTATGAAAAGCAGTGGAAATGGCAGGCCTGAACCTAAGAAAGCAAAGAAGGTGATCGAATACGAAGATGAGTATGAAGACGAAGAAGAGGAAACACCAGTGGTGACGAAGAAAGGTTCAGCAATTGGCGACAGTTTGAAGTCTATGCTGAAAGATAAGATACAGAATAAGATCAAGGAGAAGGCTGAGGTGCAAAAGGTGATTAAGTTTCCGAAGGATAAGCCGACGTTTGATATTAAGCTGCTCGAAGAGGGCTCAGCGAACACATTTGACGTCGATCAGTCATATCTCGAACAGAAGGCGCTGGCGATCAAGGCAAAATTGGAAGAGTTTGATATACCTATTGATATAAAGTGATTTAACATCGGACCATCAGTGGTGCAGATCAAAGTCGCGCCACAGGAGGGTATCAGAGTATCGTCGATCGAAAGTTATCAGAAAGATATTGCGTTGTCGCTTAAGACGAAGTCGCTGAGAATTCTGGCTCCGATACCAGGAACAGACGTCGTAGGTATCGAGATCCCAAATCCGAAACCTCAGATGATCAGAGTGAGACAGATCCTCGGCAGTCCAAGTTTTGCTGAGAGCATGAATAAGAACCTGACGAACCTCGTATTGGGAATAGGAATCGACGGAAAGCTTATGACGAAGCCGCTTGAAGATATGCCTCACCTGCTCGTTGCCGGTGCAACCGGTTCAGGTAAGTCGGTCGGAGTGAACACGTTCATCTTGTCACTGATCTATCAGAATAGTCCGTCAGAGTTGAAATTTCTTATGGTCGATCCGAAACAGGTCGAGCTCGGTATGTACGATGGTATCCCGTATCTGTTAGCTCCGGTAGAGACCAATCCTGATAAGGCATTGAAGATATTGAAGTGGACCGTCAACGAGATGGAAAGAAGATACACATTGTTGAAAGAGTATAAGGTGAAGAAACTTGATGAGTACAATAAGAAGATGACAGGAGACACACTTCCACGTATCGTTGTCGTGATTGACGAGTTAGCGGATCTGATGATGAATAGAAACACGAAGAAAGATACGGAAAATTGCATCACGAGAATCGCACAAAAGGCGCGTGCTGTCGGTATTCACCTGATCGTTGCGACACAGAGACCGTCAGTCGATGTGGTGACGGGACTGATCAAAGCGAATATCCCAACGCGTATCGCATTCTCTGTCGTTTCGCAGATTGACTCAAGAACGATTCTCGACACGAAGGGAGCTGAGGAACTTCTCGGAAGATGAGACATGCTCTTCATGAGTGTTGATAGCAACACACCGATTCGTTTACAGTGACCGTTCGTTGATACTCCGGAGATCGAAGATATCGTGCAAGCGATCAAGGATAAATACATGAAATGAATCAATGAAGAAGATATCTATAATGTAGAGCTCATGAACATCCTCTCAGGCAAGAATGTTGGTGCCGGCGGATGATACGGTGGCGACGCGGGAGACGACGAAGAACTCGTCCAGCAAGCGACGCAGGTGATATTACAAACCAGAAAAGCCTCTGCCACTCTCCTCCAGCGTAAACTTGGAGTATGATTTGCTCGTGCCGCAAGAATTATGGATATCCTCGAAGAACGCGGTGTCGTCGGCCCTCAGGAAGGCGCGAAACCGAGAGATATATATATGTAGTATATATTATTTACAATAAGTGACCACTCCCCTACTCCGCATGAAAAGAGATATAGAATTTTTGTTCGAGATTTGATCGTTAAAACATGTCAAAAGATTTGGCAATATTTCGGGGGATGCTCCGATGGCGAATGTTACAGAACATACATTTAGGGTGATGCGAATTGCATGGATGTTGGCAAAAAATGAGAAATGATGCGACGTCAATAAAGTCATTAAAATGGCCCTTATTCACGATATTCCGGAAAGCAGGACGGGAGATCTTAATGGATTTCAAAGAAGATATGCATCAAGAGATGAACATAAAGCGATCATAGAGATGTTAGATCAGACTACATTTAGCCAAGAAGAAATCGCCCTACGGGAGGAAGCTGAAGCAAAAGAGAGTCTTGAGGCAAAGATCATGAAAGACGCAGACTATATTGATCAATGGTTAGAAATTAATGAAAAATCACATCAGGGCTTTTCTTTTACAAGTGATCGAAAGGAAATCTTCATATGAATGTATAATAAACTTTACACGGAGTGAGCTCGCACGTTACGAAAAGAGATCGAATGAGCAAACCCTTTTGACTGGCAAACAAAGATTCCAAATTATCATAACTCTTAGCTACTTACTCTTACTCACATGCTACTCAAACTAAACTCGATCATCCTCTATACACTCATCGCGTTTCTCTTGGCGCTGCTTTTGTATAAGCCATATATTAGATTGCTCAAGCACCGGAAGGCTGGAAAGTCGCTTCGCGAAACGGCAGTCGGAGGCGGCGTCGCTGAGATTTTTCAAAAGCTTCATGGACATAAAGCATGAACTCCAACGATGGGATGAGGAATGTTTCTGATCATCATGTTTCTTGGTATAGCGCTCTCATTTCTTTTGCAACAACTCGGCTACATTAACAATACACTCTTCACCAGACAAGAGACATACATCATACTCTTCGGTTTCTTTGGTATGGGAATCCGAGGACTGATCGACGATCGGCTTAATATAAAGTGAATCGGAAAGGGAAGGGGGCTCCCGGCGAAGCTCAAACTCGTAGGAATGGTCTTACTCGCGGCATGGATCAGCTATCGGTTCTTCATCAAGCTCGGCGTCTCAACAGTCAATCTTCGACCACTCTTGCCAAATACGTTCATCGACATCGGCCGGCTCTATCCGATCGGCACATTTTTTCTGACATTAGCTATCACGAATGCTATCAACATCACTGACGGACTCGACGGACTCGCATGAGGTATGATGGTGATCGTCCTATGAATACTTGCGATCGTTACTTTCTTCTATGGATGGTATCTTGCGACGACAGTAATCTGAATTCTCACCGGAGTTTTGCTCGCATTCCTCCTCTTCAATATAAATCCCGCCAAGGTCTTTATGGGAGACAGCGGTGCGCTCGCCCTCTGAGGAATCGTCTCATCGCTCCTCTACCTGCTCAATCTCAGAGAAGGATTTTTCATCGCATTTATGATTCTCTTTCTGATCTTCCGGGTTGAACTTCTTTCAAGCGGTCTGCAAATCTTCCGAAAAAGAGTCTTCAAAAGAAAATTATTTTCGATTGCACCGTTTCATCATCTCCTTGAACACAAGGGGCAAAAAGAGTATACCATAGTCATGAGATTTCGGATCATCCAGTGACTCCTCGGAAGCATCACTCTCATACTTGTTTTCTACCAACTCTACAGCGGATAAAAAAAACCTTAAGTGCTAAAAACATAAAAATAAAAACACAAAATGAGTAAGCCACAACCTACTCACTTTTGAACGTTGAACTTTATGAACTTTTGACTTTAGAACTTTATACTAGCGAGCATGACCCGTTTACAACGCACACTGATCATCGGCTTAAAAATATTTTTCCTTGGCCTTATCCTGCACTTTTTCATCTATAATTTTGTTACGTACGTTCTTCATCTTACCGGTCCTGTCATGGATGTTATCCGGCTCTGGAAAGAAATTCTCACCATACTCTTTTTCATCGCACTGACCTACTATGTCCTCCGCTATAGAGAGCTAAAAATATTCAAACAAGATAAAGCTCTCCGACGGTTGCTGCGAACTTTCATCGCACTTCTTCTTATCACATTCATCATTACTCTTCTCAAATGACTTGGTATAGGAATGTTTGTCCTGGCTTTCAAATACGACTTCATCGGTTACTTCATCTTCTTCGTCTGTTACTACCTACAGAGATACCTGCCGGAAAACACGGCAGAGAAGCTGAGCACATGGTATATATTAATCATGCAGTGGATGCTGGTGCTCGCACTGATCTGGCGATGCGCGATCCTTATCAAGCCAGGCGTTTTGAAGCTCGCCGGTTACACCACGACAAGTATCGAATGAAAGGTCTGAGAGCAGCCACCTGCGGTTTACCGAACCGGCGAGCATAGCGGCTATCCGAGAAATCAGTTCCTCTTCGAAAGGCCAATCAGTCGGGGATTTTTTCTGACCGCACTCTTTCCATTTTTCTATATGTATGTACTCCAAAGAAAATCCCTCAAGAAAAGCTGGTTCTGGCGATGAGTCTTCGCACTGAATGTGATCCTCACCTTTTCGAGGGCTGCACGGTGAGCGTGGGTACTAGAATTAATTATATTGGGTATTATGAACTATAGAAAAAATATAAAAAAATATGTACTCAAGGTTGTTCTTCCGATATTGATTGTCCTGGCATGAATCACATATCTGGGCAGATCGGAGATCATCGATAGAAGTTTTTCAAACACAGGTCATCTGCAACTTTTCGTGCAGGGACGACATATGTTTACTGCAAATGTGGAAAGCATCTTTATCGGACAGTGAGCCGCGTCTGTAGGACCAGGTTCTCACTGGGAAGGAGGCCTCGCCTTCAATCCGGAAAACCAGTACCTGCAGATCCTGATCGAGTTCGGTATCATAGGATTCATCTTGCGAATGGCAATCTACATATGGCTCAATCGAGTAGGATTCCGTGACTTCTTCAAGATGCGAAAGTCTAAAGACAAGACCATTCCCGCACACTATCGGGCCGTCTTATCGATGAGTATAGGTATGGTCGGACTGTCGATCTCAGGCCTCGTACTCCACAGTTTCACCGACAGGATGATCGTCTATCCGCTGATGGCTCTTTTCGGTCTCATCCTAGCGCACCATCAGAGTAAGATGAGAACGAATCATAAGTAATATTTCATAGATGAATCATATATAAATCATTATCATAAAAACTCTTCATCTAACTTTTTTAACGCTTCGCTGGACCTACTTTTTGGTCATTGCCTCAAAAAGTAGGCAAAAACGGCTAGCCGATTTCAGCGTTTTATTTTGCCAGTCATTCATTATTCTTTCTACGAACGCAGCTCCCTCCCATTACATGGGGTCCCGGTCGCTACGTAAAGAAAGTATTACTATTACATATAGAGTAATTACTCCACGCCCGTGAAATCGGCAAAAATATATTATTTACTAGTAAATTAGTTTTTCATGTTTGTTCGAAAATATCTCAAACCATATCGGAAACTCTTGGCTCTTGTTTTGATTCTTGCGACGATCAACCAGGTGTTCTCTCTTTCTGAAGCACAGGTACAACGCCGAGTATTGGACAATGTTGTACTCAGATATAAGGAACTCATGCAAAACGAGTTCGTGAGAGGCATTTTCATCGGTATGTGAGGTCTGGTCGGTGTCGCGATGGTAAGCAGGATTGCGAAGAACTTCCAGGATTATTTTGTCAATGTGATGACGCAGAAGATTGGTATGCAGATCTACCAGGAGACGATTCGTCACGCATTTTCGCTGCCGTACTCTGTGTTCGAAGATCAATCATCGGGCCAGTTGTTACAGAAACTCTTAAAGGCGCGTACTGATATAGAGAACTATATTAAAAATCTCATCAACATCGTGTTTATCGCGCTCGTGACTATTACAGTCGTGTTGATCTACTCATTTACGGTACATCGACTTATCGGTGTGATCTATGCAGCGCTTATTCCTGTCATGACGCTTACGTCGACTGCGCTTTCGAAACGCATTAAAAAAGCTCAGTCTAGCATCGTTAAGGAGTCTGCATTGCTTGCAGGGACAACAACAGAGGCTATAAGGAATGTGTCACTCATCAAGCTGCTCGGTCTTGAAAAGCAAGAAATGAATAGACTGGAAGATGCAAACGTTGGGATCCTAGGACTCGAGTTAAAGAAAATTAAGATCGTCAGAACTATCGAATTTCTGCAGTGAACTCTCATCAATGCGATCCGCGTCGGTGTGATGGGAACGATGTTTCGGCTCATCTTTAAAGAACAGATGACCTATGGTGAGTTCATGGCGTTACTCTTTTATAGCTTCCGGATCATGAACGGTATGACTATGTTCGGCGAGGTGATCAAAACCTATCAGGAGGCGAAAGCCAGCGTGGAGCTCCTTGATGAGATCAAGAACATGGAGCCAGCACCGATCCCGCAAGATCCGAACGACATCAGTATGGTTGACTCTATGGCTTTCGACCATGTCTCATTTGGATATAACGCAGACAAGCAAACGCTTTTTGACGTCAGCCGGAATGTACAAGCAGGCAAGACAGTTGCGTTCGTCGGACCATCTGGCTCAGGAAAATCAACGATCGTCAAACTTCTGTGCGGACTCTACCCTGCGAACGAGGGGAAAGTGCTTATCAACAATGATAATATAAATACATTGGATCCTCACGTCTTCGCACAACATTTGGGTATCGTCACACAAGACACACAGCTCTTTAACGGAACGATCAGAGACAATTTGTTGTTCGTTGCACCAGATGCTACTGATGAGGATTGTATGAGAGTGCTCAGATGAGCGCGCGTAGAAGATATCATCACCAGCAATAAAGAAGGCCTGAATACAAGGATCGGAGAAGGAGGTTTGAAATTATCAGGAGGACAAAGACAGCGTCTCGCGATCGCCAGAGCTCTCTTGCGTAATCCGGATGTCTTAATATTTGACGAAGCTACCAGCTCTCTCGATAGCCTTATCGAAGCTGAGATCACCGAAACTATCAAAGAGGTCTCTCATCATAAAAAATGACTTATCACGGTGCTTGTCGCACATCGTCTTTCAACTATCATGCACGCTGACACCATCTACGTTATGGAGAAAGGAAAGATCATTGAGCAAGGTTCGCATGATGAGTTACTGAGCAATAAGTGACTTTATTGGGCGCTGTGGAGACAGCAGATCGGAGAGAGTGAGGGATAAGAAAAAGTCGCAGGCAACCTGCGACTTTTGTAGTAATGAATGAGCTTTCAGGCTAGAAGCCTGGGTTGGATGGCGTTGCTTCCTGCATGAGAGTAAAGAACTTTAGCACTAATACAGATAACAGAGGGATCACGACTATTGCAATGCGTTGAATGATAGGTTCTGGGTCCTCTCTCCATTGCTTTTGTAATTTCTCCCGCCACGGTCCCCATATGGGTGCGGTATAGTAGAGAACTGCTACAGTCAAGACAGCGATAAATATCGCAGCCCCGAAGATCAGTTCTGCAGCTAAGAAACTCCCGGCCAAAACCACTTCCCCCGCGAAAGCGACGACAGAAGTGACGATAGCGCCAAAGACGAACAGAACAATTTTGATAAGACGCTTGTATCGTGCCCACTGATCTCCGATGAAGAGAACAGGGAAGACAAGACAGGCGACAGCACCTATTAACAAGGTTACAACAGTTTCTGGCATGAAGATTGCCAGTACAATGATAGCGAGCAATATTAGTATCGTAGTCATAGCATTTTTATGTTTAGAAACATATCATACTGAAATCATAAGATTTGGCAAGCATTTGTTTTTTAGAGAAATTGTGTAATTATCTCTTTTTGCTTCTCAAAAAAACCATCAAGTTTTGATATATGTTGCTTTCGTAGCGCAAAATGAGTTTGTTCGCTTTTTCATAGACGCTCTCCGTCAACGCTCATGATTTCACTCTTACGAGTATCAGCATAAAATGAAGGGACGATATAAGCTATCAGCATCTTTTTTTCATACTCTCCTATCTCTCAAAGAGCAGAAAAGTTCTGATATATATATTTATCTCAGAGCACTGTTTGTATTCGCTGTTTATAGGTGTAGTCATTATCTTGCAGTAGTTTGTACTGAAAAGTTCTTCCAAGCATGATATATTCTCTTGTAGGTCTAAGGATCAATCTACTATACAATTGGGTGTTCTCAATAAAGTCTATAATCTGAGAAAGATTGTTTTCTATCATTATGGTGCTTTCTGTAAATCCTTTTAGCATCTGCTCTTTTTTTACTTGCTGAGATAATGTAGAAATAGGAGTAGATGTTTTTTTATTTTTAGATGGAATTATTCGCTCTATGAGAGGTTTTCATTCTTTTAGTGTAACGACCGGTATCGTGTAACTCATAAGCAACTTTCAACCATTCAGTGTAGCAAATTGTGAATTATCCTGTGCGATGACGCCCATAGATGTAATATTATACTGCTCCAGCAATCAGCAGAAAGCGACCTCAATATCAAAGAAGACCGGATAAGGAGCAGCGCATAGAACATTTTCATGGTATTGATCACTGATTTGAAACAATAGCAATCGGGCTATCATCTTTCAAAAATAGTAGTAATAGAGCTCTACTTCTTTGCGGCTTCCCGATAGTTGATTTATCTCATGTTTACGCCTATATCGATACTCTTGAGATTTAGATTGAGATCGTTCTACCAGACATGGACTAAGCGTTGAGTCTATGGCAGAAATATACTCTATAAGAGTTTTTTGTGAATCGTACCTATTACCAAAGACAATATATGAGCCTTTATCGGTTATAAGTTCCACTTTTGTAGATCTCCCTGGATGCACATCTCCCAGCACTTCTATATCAATAATAGTTCGATTTCTAAATTCGTGACACATCTGAGACAAATATTTCTCAAGGAAAAGAGCATGTCTGTTAATAATGCCTACGCATTCTGGATATTTTCACAAAACCTCCACTCAACGTTCCTCAATAAACTTTTCAATACTATCTGAAAAAGATGCTGCATAGTACTGGTCAACGACCAATACAATACTTACATCTCTTAAACATTTTGCCAGATAAGAAATCACTCCCGGGAAAAGATAATCAAACGAGCTCTGTGTAGAACGAAAGAGCTCTTTCACTATTTTTTTCCAATAGTATGTCTCATTGATTGTGTATAATTTCTGCATGCCTCTGTTAGTTACATAACATAGTTATTCGTCTTCTTCCGTCCACCAAGCGCCGTAAAGGCTGACTGAGTTAATCTTTCATGATCAGCGATATCCATGGACATTCCTTTGTATCATTTTTGCTCGACCATCTGCTTACAATACTCCAACAATGCACTTATTTGTTCTTGTGTGAGATCGGGTCACACGACCGCCCACACTTCTATAGTGCGAGCTTCCTTGTTGTCATAGAAATTAATAAATCATCTTAGTTCGTTTTCATCTACCCATCATACATACTGAATCGACCCGTCTGTAGCCAATCTTTCATGTACATGTTTCTTCATTACTGCTTCATCTTCTTTAAAGTACGATTTTCATAGATGTGAATTATGATCATGAAAGTACGCCGCTAGCATAGATGCTATCGTATTTTCATCTTCCAAAGAAAGTTTGCTTATCATAGGATGAAATGGTAAACATATAAAAATGTTTAACTACATGTTCCTGTCGCGCAATCGATTCCTGATTCAGCGCTATGCATGGCCAAAAGCTGTTCTAAAGATCCGCGGATACTTGCGGTTCCCTTATAAAGAGAGGAATTACTTTCTTTATCCAAATGTAACTCATTCATAATATTCTCCATAGTATTGCGAGGCATGCTTTCTAAGGTAAGAATATAAACTGTAAGAAGTATACCTCTTTGTTATTTTCATTACAATAGAAAGATTTCATTGAGAATAAGCCACTTATCCACCCACATTCTCATAGACCTCAAACACCTTTCCGTCCTTCACAAAAACGACATCGAGCCTTACATTGGGCTTAGTCGGATAGTTATGCGCATAATTCGCAATCGTTTTATGCAGAAAATATAATTTCTTTTCCGTTACATACTCAAACAAATCCTCTATATGATCCACGACTTTCACCTCAATAAAGATCGTCACATCCTCACCTTCCATAATACAATCTATCTCTCCTCCACGTATCGTAAAATTATTTATTATATGCTGATATCAACGACCGATATAATATTCTAGCACTAGTTTTTCTCCCTCGTATCATTTCCTACGTCTGTTCATGTTTTATTTTGGTTTATAGTTCGATATCCTGTTTCATTCTTGCTGAATGTAATAAGATCCGGCAGTTCGTCCATCTGCCAGCCTGCAATGCGAGTTCTGCGCAGCGCACGAATGACGCCGCCTGTACCAAACTGTTCGCCCAGCCGGTAAGCTATGGAACGTATAAAGGTTCCGGAACCAACGTCAAATGAAACTGTCAGTAACGGCCACTTGTATGAAATAATCTCATATTTTGATACATTCATCTCACGATCCACTTTGATCTCCTTGCCTGCACGAGCTGACTTATACATACGCTTTCCTGCGACCTTCTTCGCACTGAACGCAGGGATCGGCAAAATATAGGACGGGACTAAGATATCCAGATGTTTCTTGATAGCCTCTTCAGTCACCTGTGAGTGCTCCCCAGCAAACTCCTCTTTGAACTCATGATAATCTATATCCCATGTGTCAGTTTTTAGTGACAGGTCAATCACTGCTTCGTAAGCCTTATCGAAGCCCTGGTACTCCTCTGCTTTCTTCGTGTCTTCATCAGTCACGAGCACCATCAAGCCGGTAGCCAGTGGGTCTAATGTTCAGCAATGTCAGACTTTTTTATAGCCAAAATATTTTTTTACCTTATATACCACATCAAAACTTGTGATCCCCGTTGGCTTATCTGCAAATAGTATCATCAGAAAATAATATACACATAAATATTCTCAATTTTTAATTACATTTGGTTTCACGGACCTTACAGGTATCTGCGATCGCATTATAACATGCTTGCAACCTAGGGTCATCGGTCGAGCGAATCATGAAAGTAGAGCCACTTAATAAGCTACACCCAACAGCATAGGGTGTCACTACAGCCGTAAAGCCGCTAGTCGTCAGCACTCAGCGAGACGAGATAATCATATTACGCGTGATACCAGTCAGCAACTGGCCTGACGAATATGTTCGCTCTATTTTGTTTCCTGAAAGGATCTGCAACGTGATCTTGCCGTAGGTCTGCCATGTTCCTGAAGTTACGAACACCGCGCTGGTCGTTGCAGCTTCCTGGATCACATTGTTCACAGTGGCACTGAGCTCTTCTTTTGTGTTCGCGAAGCGAACCCTGTTAGAAAATCACTGACCCATACCTCACACCAATGACAAAATAACGCCGATAAGCACGAGCGTTATTACGATCTCTACCATGGTAAATCCATGCCTCATTATTGTGCTTGTACTCCTCATAAAATAGTGGTGATAATGCCGAATACGGAGAATGCGATAAGTACGACCACACATCCGACGAAAATAATAAGTATCGGTTCAAGAATTTTTGAAAGATTGCCCAGCATGTTGTTGAGATCCTCTTCATAGATCTCGACGATATTGCCGAGAGCTTCAGGAAGATTCGCAGTCTCTTCACCGACTTTGACGAGAAGAGCTGCATTCGCTGGGATAATATTTAAGAAACGCAGAAAGACCTCATACATGGTTTCACCACGTCTGATCTGGGCTATCATAGCCTCAAGCAGCTCTTCGTATGCCCCGACGCGCACGATATCCTTGAGCAGCATAAACGTCGTCATGTAACTCATGCCCGCGTATTGCATGATTCTCATATATCTGAAGAACTTTATCAGATAGTAATACTTAGTCATCTTACCGATAACTGGCATTTTCAGCAGCTGCGCAAATCACCACTTCTTGCCTCATTCACTTGAAAAAGCGATCGACAATGAAAAACATATAACACCGATGGCGATCAAGATCATCGCGACATTATTTTTCATGAAGTCCGATATGGCAATCATGGCACGCGTCACTGCGGGCATCTCGATGCCAGGAAATTGCGAAGCGATCGAAAAGATTCCCGGAAGAATTCCGATGAACAGTACGAAGATCGCAGCGATCGATATGACCAATAAGAGGACCGGATAGGTCATCGCGCTGATGTATTTCCCCTGTAATGTGCGAAGGAAGTGATACTCACGAGAGAGCGACGAAAGGACCTTCACAAGATTTCCTGAAGCCTCTCCTGATCTGACGATGTTCACATCGGATGCATCAAAGTAGTCAGGAAGTCTCGAAAAAGCATACGAGAGTTGGCGCCCCTCCTTCAGCATCGTCGCGATCTGTTTTCCGATATATCTCTGTGACGCGTTCTCTCCCCTCTCCGCTATGGTATTTGCAGCGGCCAGCAAAGAGACTCATCCCTGCAACAGGTAGGCGAGCTCTCTAAACAAAAATATCTTATCTTTCGTCCCAAATCCAGCTTTCTCTTTTGCTGCCAGATAACGACGAATAGAATTTTCAAACATATAACGTTGGATGAATAATTTTAAATAATTATTTTATCATATAACCGACGAGTTCGATACTTACTGTTTGATTCTCCTGGTATTTGACGATATCATAGTTGATAGAGCTGATCTTATAGAGCATAGGATATTGCGGACTGAGCGTATTTTCCACATTGAAGACGAAGCTCAAGAGTCCATCCTTGTTAGCAAAGTCGATCGTAAGATTGATAGCAACCTGTACAACATTTTCAATACCGTCCATCTTCGTGAGATTACCGAAACTAATGCTCGTTACCACACCGTTGGACTGGTTATTATTTCATTTCAAAAGATATTCATTTATATTCGCTAATATTTTTTTCTGATCAAACGCCATCTTTGTCTCTGTGTTTTTCTGGAGTTGCAAGAACGCTCTGGTCTGTGATGCAACCGGGCGAAGCGACTCAGGGAGCGTTGTACATCACTTTGTGCTTAAACAGGTGACGACAGCAGCCTTCTGCGCACTGATATCTTTCAGCACCAAAAGATCCTTCACAACCTGCTGATATTCAGACTCTTTCAGCATTTTTTGGTTTTGCAATGTAGCGATGTTGTTTTTCACACCATCGTATTGTGCTACCGAATCGCTCATATATCATCGCGTAATTGCCATGATGATGATAAGCAGCACGAGATAGATCTTGTATTTGATCGTGAGAACAACCTTGTGCTCGTGTTGATCGATATAATAATTGTTGTTATTTTGTACTGCCTGTTCCTGTGTCATTGAGCGATATGTCAGCAGTTAAAGTGAATTCGAAAACGTCACCATTTCTTTTATAGTCTTTGATCGCGACATTTTTGATGAAGTCGAGTGCGGTAAACTGGTCGATCACACCCTTCTTCGCGTAGATGTATGAAAGATTTGGCACTGATCATCTGAGACTGATGAGATCGAAGTCGATCTTGAAGTCAGAGAACTTTACATTGCCATTTCCAAGCGTCTGCAGCGTCGTAAAGATCGCGATGACGCGAGAAAGACGATCGAGCCGGCTCCCCTGTGTATTAACTAGCAGCAGTTGTTTCGCCGCTTTATACGTACTATAATCAGTTGATGCATTTGCTTTCTGGATCTCAGCATCTCTTGATGCGATATCATTTTGCAGGGTTTCTTCCTGGCCATGAAGCAGCTGCGCCATACCAAAATTATAGCCCCGATAGGCAATATACCCGATAAACAAGATCAACACCAGAATATAGGCTTTCTTCCATGGCACACGAACTTTCTGTTCGCCTGTCATCACACTATTGGTCATACGAAAATGATGCGATATAAATGAAACGATATTGTCTTTGTATAGCTATGTATAATGGGATTGCAAGCTGGAAACAGGCGTTGGCTATAGGCTTTTTCAGTCCAACACGCATTGACAAATAGATTTTGAGGGCTATAATGTTCTTTTAATCTAGGAGATCAAAGAAATGGAAGAATTATCATATGCTGATCTGACACTAACCACTGACTATACTCTCTGAGCCTCCCCACTAAAATCATGGGAGGAATTTTACGTTAAAATTGCTGAAATACATAGCGAAATGCGTACCGCTATTAATGAAGCGATTCAAAGTTGAGAAAGAGATTTTTTTGTTAGAGGCTGTCCAGGGATTGGCAAAACTACTCTTTATTGTCAAGAAATAACAAAGAGCGATAAAGCCTCTCTTGCGCTTTTACCAACTATAGAACTTTTCCCGCAAATTACCGATCGGGTAGGAAGTAAGAAAAAAGTAATACGTCTACAAACAGCAAACAGAGAAAGAGTAAAAAAGATTGTTAATGAAATAGATGAAAATACCGCAATATTGTGTACCTACAACACATTCAATGAGATACACAAAGCTGATGCTGAATTATTCAAGTTTTTCATGAAAAAACTAGGGTATGTTTTTAGCGATGAAATGCATAGAGGGATAGGGCAACAGACAGTAAAAGCACTGAGCTCTATCACGACAGCGAATGACGATGCTGAAGAAAATGGCAATATGGAAAATTTTATGTGAGATGACGAAGAAGTGGTAGTAACAGAGCAAAATCTACAAGAAGGACTATTAGCAAATGATGAAATCATACATATAGGATTTACAGGAACTCCGACCTATGCTCACAAATCAGTACACCAGCACTTTAAGTGTGTATATCACTATAAAACACAAAGAGGCTTAAAAGATGGTATTATCGTGCCTATAAAAAACAGATCTATTGGCGAAGGATTACAAATTATCCGCAAAGAACACTATACAAGCAGAGATGTGGCAAATGCATACAACGAATATTACATCATACAGAACGGAGAACTAAAGCCTATTAAGTATGCTGTTTCAGAAGAGCTCGTAAAGTTGAAAGAAGAAATATCATCCATGCAGGCACTAGGAATATGTGCATCTATTCAGCAAATGTATGATGCGAAACAAGCCTGTGAAGAAAAATGACTTAGAACATATCTTGTTCATTCAGACAACAAAGCATATAAAAAGATTTGATCTTTGGTCGAAGGGAAACGCAAAATTGAAAATGGCGAAATAGATATCATTCTTGTTTGTAATACAGGAATTGAATGATTAGATATTCCCTCTCTAAATACAGTGGCATGTTTTTATTCTATTCTTTCTCCGGTGAAATTGATTCAAGGAATAGGTAGACCTGGCAGATTCTATCCTGGAAAACAGTTTGCTCATGCGATAGTTCCGCCGACAAAAATCATCTATAGAACTCAACCTCATAAAGAGTCGGCAGAAAAAATTAAAAGAGAATATAGGGAGTCTCAAACTGTATGACAAATAAATCGGCAAGATGTATATTACACGCTTGATGAGTTCGATCCGGATTTTCTGGCAGAAAATAATATTTACTCGAGAGATTATCTTGAATTCTTAAACAGAGAAAAAAAGAAAAGAATGCAGCTTGAACAGGCATTTTTACGCATAGAAGAAACTGCCACTACCAAACTTAAGAATCTTTGAGCTGATCCAGGGACATTGAGAACTTTCTTCGATCTACTAGGCATAGCAGATGTAAGAGAATTTGACAAAGCAAGCAAAAAAACATATGAGATACTTGCGAAAGTAAAACAAGGCTTTATCAGAGAAGTACCGGGCAGACGCGTTATATATAACCAACGCGATGTGACTAAAGATATTAGCGAACAACTAGCTTCTTCGTCCGCCTTAGGCAAATACGGCATCTCAGATGTTTTCTTCTTTTCTGATGAAGAGATTGAAAAGATTCTTGTTAATCCAGAAGATATCGCAGGAAGACAAAAACTTATCATCTCTGCCATCCCTCTTATAGAAACAATCTGCTCACAGTTTACAACCTTACTAGTAAAAGGTAAATTTGCGGCTATAGAAGTGCAAGATCTTACACAGGAATCCATTGCTACTATCACTGAAATCACACAAGGCTACAAGTACAACCAGATGGTAAAATTTTATGAAATGGTAGCGCGACAAACATTTAAAACAATCCTTTCTTTCTTAGGAGAAAATAATTCACTGATGATTGCAGATAAAGATCTGATGCGCGTTTTTAATAACGTCTATCAACAATATCAGCGCGCATTGTATGTATATCAAGGCGTCAACGTTTCAAGAATACATGAAGATGTTAAAAATTCTCTTATTGACGCTTTTGAAGACGGTTCTTCGCAGTACGATGTAAACGTAGAAAATAAAATTATCGGAGAGTTAGATATAGATCAATGCAAAACCAATTTACTAAGTCTTATCCGCGAGAAAAGGGGAGACAGAGCGCTTGATGTTTTTGTATCAGAGTCTGAATTGCCTTATTATGTAGGCTATCAATCAATCGTACGTCATTACACAACAATTAGAGATGTTATAGCCGCTGCATTTAGTATAAAGCCAGACAAGGAATGTGTAGATTTTTTGAAACACGAACTAACGCAAAAACAGTTTAACATTATAGAATGATATTTCTTTTTACAGAAAAAGGTTGAGTTAGAGTATGAAAAGGCAATCAGCATGATTCCTATAGATCATCAGAGAGGATATCGAACCGTAAGAACAATCGTAGAAAAAAAACATCCTAAAATTTATACGGATTTAGAAGCTCTAAAGTTTACTTATGAGAATCTGCTTAACGCGACTATTTATCCGAGATTTCAGCCTAAATGGGATATGATAAAAAATCCCTTTATAGATAACAAAAATATGGTTGCAGAAAAATATGACGTCTGAAGAGCTACTATATTAGGAGTCTATAGAAAGATATTTATCAGATTGGAGTATATCTATCGCAAGTACTATATGCACAAAGATGAAGAAAAATGAGAGAAGCGACAAGCAAGCAAGCCTAAATGATCACAATTATACCACTACCTAGATCACAACGAAATAGCCTTTCTTATCAATATCGTTGAAGCACAACAAGTTGGCGCTGACAATAATAATTATGAGCTCTCAACAGAGGAAGTAATTAATAACTAAAAAACTCTCCGCTTGGAGAGTTTTTCTTTTTCATTCTGAATAATTACTACGCCACATTATGATATATACTATCCACGTCTTCGTCCTCCTCTAGCGCGTTGTAGAGGTCTTCGAACGATTTCATGTCTTCGTCGCTGAGAGTAATTTCATTTTGCGGAAGGTATTGCATGTCGGCGTCGGCGAGACTGTAGCCGAGATCGTCGAGTGCTTTTTTGACGGTGGTAAAGGCTTCGAATGAGGTGATGACGCGGCAGCTGCCGGCCTCTTCCTGGAAGTCTTCTATGTCGAGATTCATTAAATCTTCTTCTAGTGCATTTTTATCATAAGGGATAACGGTAGTGACATCGTTTCACTTGACGACCTCTTTTTTTATTTTACCGTTAATGATGAGTACTCATTTTTGGCTGAACTGCCATGAGACTGAACCCGGTTCAGCCATGGTGCCACCCATCTTGCCCATGAGGGAGCGAACACTTCCGGCAGATCTGTTCGTATTTGAGGTGATGGCCTTGATGTAAAGCGCAGAACCTGCTGGTCCATAGCCCTCATACATCACCTCCTGAAGTTCCTGGCCCTCGATCTTACCGGCTCATTTTTTCAGAGCTTTGTCGATGACCTCTCTCGGGAGGCTATGATATCTGGCCTTCTGTAACATTAAATCTAATGCAGGATTCATATGAGGATCGTCTCCTCACTTTCTGGCTGCGATCTCTATAAGCTTACCGATCCTCGAATAGATCTTTGACTTTGCTGCATCTCCAGCCGCTTTCTTTCCTGCGATACTATGCCATCTTCCCATATATAATGTGTGTTTACGTTAATAAGTAATGCCTTACTTTGTAAGCCCGATTCTGTTTCTCGGTGAGATTTATCTTTGCTGGCATGTAGCCAACTTTGTGCACGACCCCATATTGCTACAGGGCACGCTTACAGCGGATAGGGTTTACCACTCGAATGACGAAGCTGTCAGACTGAGAAGAAGTATCCCGACAAGTCGGGAATCTCCACGTTGCATCTTTCCCCGGCCGAAGCTAGGTAGTTTTCGTTTCTGTGGCACTTTCCTTTGTCCCGTATTCCGGGCATTCCAGCAGCCGTTAGCTGCTATCCTTTTTTTGCTGTCGGGACTTTCCTCCCCGACAAGTCGGGGTATCACCACGGTAAGGCACTCGAAATAGTAGTGAATAAGCCGGGTATTTTCAAGTTGAAAGCACGCGGGAGATCAGTATTATTAAATTCCATTTTATATATGATACGTTTCGTGATGAGAACAGTGTTAATTGGACTTTTGTTTGTCTCTGGAATCCTCTTTGTTATTTCTGTTATGCTCATGAGTCCAAAAGGCGGACTTGGGTTGGGTATCGGAGGTGTTGCCAGCAGCAACGAGTACGGAAGTAAGAAGTCTATCGAATCGACACTGAAGAAAGCCGCGCTGGTGACAGGTGTTATTTTCGTCGCGACTGTATTGTATTTGCCTTATGTAGCCTAAACATAAACGTAATAGGTTTGAGGTTTATTCATTTTGTGTAAACATGCTTCATATTCATATACGTCAAAAACTTGCGAAATACGCCTTAGTATTTCTCTTTTTTGTATGGTTGATTGGGTTCTGATATCTCTATTATCAGTATGTGATCTCATCGTCTGAGCAGGTGCCAGCCAAGGGAGGAACACTCATCGAGGGAGTAACGACGAATATTTCTTACCTTCCCTATGTGAGAGATACTGATGCAGATCTTTTCTACCAGGGATTGCTCTATCAAGCATGTATGAACTACTTCGGTAGCGGATACCAGATCATCTATGAGCCACAACTTTGTAAAGTACTGACACAGGACAATAAAACGTTCGTTGTATCACTCAATACAACAGGAAATTGGTCTGACAGTACTCCTATCAGCATAGATGACGTACTGTTTACCTATCAGGATATTATCAAGGAAAACTTCTGGGATATTCCAAATCTGAGAAACTACAAAAAGGTTGATATTGAAAAGCTTTCAGATGACTCACTGAGAGTAACCTTCCCAGGCGCGTCGGTGGATAATTTCAATTTTTTCACAAACTATATTCTTCCAAAGCACAAACTTAAAGGTGCAGGACTTAACTACTATCTCACAGAATTTAAAGCCGCACCGGTAACGAGTGATTGCGCATCTATAAAAGGTGGGCAAGCAGATAAGGCAAGTCTCGTCTTCGATGTAGAAAACTGCGAAAAAGCTCGGATCAGATACTACCAGGTGAAGAGAATCGAGAGTCCTAAAGACCTTGCAACCTCAAAACTTGTAGACATCACCGTGAGTCCGGATCCTATCGAGGGATACAAAAACAATAAACTGATTCTCAATAAGTACATAGGCGTGTTCTTCAATATGCAAAGAGGAAGACTGAGCATTTACGGGAGAAAGAACATTATTGCGTTGCTGAACTACCATCTCTTCAATAGCGGGAATACGAATGCAGGACTCATCAAAGAAAATTTTCTTTTCGACGCATTTCCTACAAGACTCACCGATAAGGTGGCGATCATCGCATCAGTACTGCCTGTTTCTATAACCGGAGCCATCAATACGTCTGGTATTGTTCCACCTGCTAATCTGCCTGACGAACTCATCATCGACAATATCGGCGAAAAAAGAGATTTCTCCCTTCCTGAGGTGACAAAGGATTTCATACTTACTATAAGAGCACCGAAGCCTTATGATAAACTGGCAATCATCGCGAACGACCAACTACAGGAGCAAGCACAGACGACAACAAACAAAGTGGTTCTCACCTTGATCCCTGGCTTCAACCTCTTCGAAGGAATCAATACCTTTTCGATCCAATGAATGGGTAAAGACAGAGATGAAACAGTTGCCTCTATCAACATCTACTATAAAGCTCCGTATAGAGTTTCGAAAGACTGAGCGCTCAAAGTAGTCTATTATAGTGGAGATCCGCAGATGGTGCAACTCATTCAAAAGATGAGAATGTTTCTCGGCCGAGAGGAGCTAGCAAGTTACTTTGACTTTCAAGGCTTTTCTACAGCAGAAGAATTTGAAGGCAAACTCGCATCGAAAGAGTATGACATTACTATCAGATGAATCGATCTTGGACTGAAAAAAGACATTTCCAACTTACTCTTAACCGACAATCCGATCATCAATCCATCGCTCTATATAAACACGAATCTCGCGTCACAAATTAACCAGTTCTTTGCTACCAGCAACCCAGGCGGCCAGCGGAGCATTAAAAGAGAGATCGACAGACTCTACCTCAACGATCTTCCATTCGTTCTTCTCGGAAAGACCTACTCACTCCTCCATACAAAACCATATATTTTCCTCGATCCAAATCAGGTCTTTTATGAACATGACTACAGAAGAAAAATCTTACATAACGTAGTGATGGCCAGCAGACCGATCATTCACAAAGCAACCGTTACAAACTTCCGCGGGTTTTTCAACTTTCTCATCCAAACGCTTTCTCGTTAAATCACTAAAAAAGATATAGACTAAAGACACAGATATAGGTATAAGGATACTGACAAAAGGTATACAAAATTTATTCCATACAGAATAAGTATGTACGAATATGTGATTGGGCTAGAAGTTCACATCAAACTCAAAACGACCACAAAGATTTTCTGCAAGTGTACGAACGAGCAGAATTTTACGGATCTGCCATCGAATACGCACATCTGCCCTGTCTGTACCGGCCAGCCTGGCGCTCTTCCATTGCTTTCTGCAGAGGTCGTCAAAAAAGGGATCGCAACAGGAACTCTCTTAGGATGCAAGATTAATATGACCTCATGATTCGAAAGAAAATCATACTTCTATCCTGATCTGCCGATGGGCTATCAGATAACGCAGTTTTCAAGACCGATTAATGTGGACGGCAACGTACATTTTTTTATGTCCGATATTGCTACCGAGAAAACTATCAGAATACAGGAAGCCCATCTTGAATGTGACGCAGGCAAGACCATCCATGAAAATGGCTATGGCATTATAGATTTCAACCGCGCTGGTACGCCGCTGATCGAGATAGTCACCCATCCGGACTTCTCATCTGACGACGAAGTTGGCGAGTTCCTCAAAGAGATTCAACGCACCTTACGATACAATGATATCTCTGACGCCGACATGGAAAAGTGACAGATGCGTTGCGACGTCAATATTTCCGTCAGAAAAAAATGAGAGACAAAGCTCGGAACGAAAGTTGAGATCAAAAATATGAACTCGATCAGCGCCATCAAAAGAGCCATTAACCATGAATTTGAGAGACATTCGAAACTACTGGATGAGGGAAAGACAATTGAACAAGAGACCAGATGACGGGACGACGTCAAGAAACTTTCATATACGATGAGATCAAAAGCTGACGCGCTCGACTATCGTTATTTTCCTGAGCCGGATCTGCCGCCACTCGAGATAGACGACGCATTCGTCAAAGATTCTATAAGCAATCTTGTCGGATCGACCTATACGAAGATGAAGCACTACAAAGATACATTTGGCTTCAACAAAGAGTTCATCAACGGCCTTATCGGTCATAAAGATATCAATGCGCTTTTCGAAGACCTTGTCGCACAGTGAGTAGAGCCAAAACTAGTTGCTAAATACATTGTGGGATTTGTACTGAAGCAAATCAATGAAGCGAATGCCGATCTTCACTTTTCATCGTTTAATCAGGATGAGTTCGCCACTTTTCTTCGCTACGTCTCAGAGAAAAGGCTTTCTGAGCATCACGCAAAAACAGTGATTAACGAACTCTTATCAACTGGAGAAACTATAGACTCTATCATTGCAAAGAACTGATTCGACAAAGTCGAAACCTTCGACATCGCCGCTCTCGCTGCAGAGGTAATAGGAAACAATCCGACCGTCGTCGAAGAGTACAAAAAATGAAAACTCACCGTCATCGGCTTCCTCGTCGGCCAGGCCATGAAAGCCTCATGAGGCAACTGCTCCCCACAAGAACTCAAAGAAGCGATAGAGGCAAAACTCGCATAATTATTCATGAACTTCCCTTGCCGGAAGTTTTTTTAATGACCAAAAAGTAACCCCTCCGGGAGGAGAAAGTTACAATGGATAATTTTATAAAGAAATTTTTATGACCCCAGAAGTGGAGTTGCGATGTTGTTATCTATAACGATGAATGGATTATATTTGAATCTGTCTCCTGGAACATTACAGAGATTGCCGTCAGTACCGAGACCGTCGAGCTGACACTCCCGACCGAAGATGTTATTGAAGTTTATACAGTTATTACTTCTGCAGAAGCTGCTGTCGAGAAGCGAACCGTAGGTCGTGTAGCTGTTCGTAAAGAGCGCATTGATCTGATCCTTTCTCGCTGTTGTTGGTTCAAGACCGGTATTGAGCGAGGCGAACTTACCATGTATGTAAAGCTTATGAGTAATGGCTCACCCGGCATCACCAAGAAGAAGACCATTGATGAAAAGATTTCCTCTGATATATGTCGCTTCGATAGTTCCTGAAAGATTGCCATCTTTATCAAATGTTGTGGTTGGCGCAACTTCCTGAAGGAGCGCATTTCCTCTGTCGATAAAGAGGTTGAGCGAGTAGCTTGTTGACTCAGGCATCGTACCGACAAGCGTAACATTTCTACCATAGACGATGATAGTCTTGTCGCTGTAATCTGCTGTGACACCAAGATCGATCACGACAGGATCAGTCTCCGTGAAGTCGTCTGCCGGTGCTCCTACGCAGATAGTACTTTCTGTTGCCGTCGTCCATGTTGAGTAGTCGTAAACTTTCTTTCCTCTACAGAGTGCTGAAGCATTTCTCTTAAGCTGGTTGATGCTGTTCGAGATATTCATCTTGTCAGAGACAACGATCGCTGATCACTGATTCGGATTACCAAGGATCGACCTTCTGTCATCAACGCCGAGTCCTCATTTTGAAAGTAATACATTACCCAGGACCGCTATACGCCGGAGAGTATCAAGACCTGCGTTCATAGCTCCAGTAAGTGAGAAATCTCCTCCGCTGGTGTGTGCGTAGATTATACTTGTTGAACCTGTATCGAATCTGAAAATCTCATCTATGTATCAACTGCCATTGATCATATCTACGATACCCGTATGAGCTTCAAGAGGAAGTATTCCACCGATAAATCCTAATCCCGCGATATTATCATAGAAGTATCCGAGCGGCGTCTGATTGTTGAAGTACTGTACGCTACTTGCGAGTGGTCCCCCGCTTATCATCGAATTACCCGTCACATTATATCTTCTTCCCATAGTCACCTTAAATGCTTTTCATTTCCACGTATAGTTAACCTGACCGTAAATACTATAAAGCTCAAGGCTTCCTGAATTAGTTGGATTTGTACATGATGTATAAAGTCCTCCAGACATCGCGACATCGCTATATCCTGTACTGATGGCTGTAAGTCCGGTGAGTGTCTGTGCATCAAGAGGCCACAGTCTGGCACCCCACGCATTACTGAAATAGAGCCCTCTGACGATCTTCGTACAGTATCTTTCATCGCCACCTACCGTCACAGTCACCGCAGGAAGAATCTGCTGGGTAGGAAGCCGGAAAAACGAACCTGCGTAATTGTTGCCCGGTGTGAAGAAATTTGCATCAGCGAACTTACTACCGATAGGATCTGACGCCCCAAATGAAGGAAAGGTAAACGACAATGCCGAAGCGAATGATGTTACGCCCGCAAGAGCAACGACTCAAAGTCCTAGGAGTTTTTTTATCATTTGATGCTTTTGTATCATAAAGGTAAATCTAATTCATATGAAGATAGTCCATAATATCACTTATCAACTGCTCTTTCGCCTCATTATCACTGTTCATCATGAGACTCTCCCATGCACGCTCAATATATCCACGCACTATCAGTTGCTGCGCCTGCTTCTTATCTAATCCTTTCGCCATCATATAAAAAAGTTTTCATTCATCAAGTCTATCTATCGTTGCCCCGTGACTTGCAGAAACATCCGACGAACGAACATCCAACATCGGCAAGGTCTTTATTTTTACTTTTTTTCCTAAAACAATATTCTCTTCACGTAAATGTCCCGACGATTTTATAATATCCGGCGATATCGTTACTCCCCCGTCCACCTGGCAGTCCGCATTATCTCCTAATAGTGAGAGTAGGTAGATTTCCACACCTGCATGATCAGCAACAAGATTCCCACTCACGTTTGCGACTATCTTCTCAGCGTTTTTTGAAAGGAATATACAGGTAATCACAGCCTTACTATGTACTCCTGCAGCCTCTATATGTAATGTTAGCTCTGCTTCGCGCACAATAAATAACGCACGCAAAGTCGCATTTTTGCCAAGCGTAAAACTCTTCTCGACCTTTCCGCTCACCTGTTCCATCAGTGTCTTCTCGCCCTCTATCGAAATCTGTTCCATCATTACGAAACCAATGTAAATCTTTTGACTGTTTTCCCATTATACTCTAACTCGCCCTCAAACTCTGCGCGGGGTCTGACAAGAAGAGAGACATATGATGGCAACTCCTCTATCAGATACAATGGCTTATAGATAACCACCTCTTCTCCGTCGTACGCATTTTCCGACTTAAAAATGCCGATAGCAATGATCTCATACATATGATCGTTGCCCTCCGAGCGCTTATAATGTGTATACTTTTCTCCTACAGCTACCATGCTTCATAGATAAGGAAAAGTTGGGAGAAAACAATGATTTACTCGATCTTTGTTTGTAAAGGAAGACTCAATACATCTGCAAGTTCCTGACAATACTCTATGAAAATCTTTCTGTGACAAAGTTCAGGTGAATCCTCTATGCACATAACAGTAATATCTTTCGTAAGAGCCTCTATGATAAGAGCTCTCACCTTTTCTCTCTGCGTTTCAACATGCGCACGATAGTGATTCACATACTCATTCCGACTTAGCTCACCTCTATAATACCCTCCTACAGCCCATCCAGGCGCCGCGAATTCAGGCATATGTTCATCAAACCTATCCGGCGTCAATCTTTCATCCTGAGTTATTCCATCGTTCAAGGTATGACGAGACATGATCGAAACCCTTAGTCCGTCATCTGGCGATTTTTCAGCTAGGATCGATTTACTTTTAAGCATACAAGGATTATGCCGATTCTACGATGAGAGTCAATCGCGGATTATTGAGTCGTAGGGAACATATATCATGGGAATCTCTGGTTTGTAAAAGCAACATCTTCTTCGCACGTGAGTGTTGCTTTTTGTTTTTCATACCTCACTATTCGATGTAACTAAGCCAATATTCACGACACGATAAGCAACACAATCGTCTTTTCCCCTTCTTAAAAACGTTGCATGTAAAATGTTATGAAAACCATATACATCTCATGAATACATCTCATGAACACATCTCATGAACACATCTCATGAACACATCTCATGAACACATTTCACAACCCCGCTTAACAACTCCTCTTAACAACTCAATCACATAACTTCATGTAACAATTATATCCTCACCGTCGTCCAACTCACTCTTTTCTGCTCGATAGCTGACTTTATCATGGTTTCGTTCCTATTTAACTGGCTTGTGCCAGTTTTTATCTCGATAAAGGCAATTTCGCGGACGCTGCCCTCACTTAGCCCGTCAAAAGCGATGTAATCCACCCCTTTGCCCAAAAATACCAGATCCTTGTAATGATACGGGAAATTCGGCAGCAACGGCGCGATCTTTTCGCTCACATAGCCTAGTGTCGTCGCGCGTGACTTTGCGACCGCATCCTTACGATGCCCCTTGGTCTGCTGCCAGAACATCACCTTTGCCACGAGATATCCTATGATCACACCAGCGATAATTCCTATAATAATATACCCCATACCATTTGACATATTGCTTGAAATGAGCGGTTAAATACTTACATATAGTGGTATGTTTCACTTTTTCAACATCCGATTATCTACATCCTCCAGTAACATCTAAATTTCTTACGATGGAGATTTTTGTAATTCACCATTTTTAATTAGTAATTAGTAGTTATCATGCTAGACCCAAGATATATTAGAGAAAATCTCGACCTTATAAAAAAGATATGTAAGGATAAAAATAGTAGTGTGAATTTTGATAATTTTGCCGCTCTCTACGACGAGCTTAAAACTTTACAACAACAGGAACAGGAATTAAATACGCAGAAAAATGCTGCTGCAAAAGAAAAAAATGCAGAGCTTGGAAAACAGATCAAAGAAAAGATGCAAGCTCTTGCGGAGATCCTCCCTGCCAAGGAACAGGCTCTCAATGAGATCTTATGGCAGATTCCAAATACCTACTCAGACGACACACCAATCGGGAAAGATGACAGTGAAAATAAAGTGTTGCGTACACGAGGAGAAATACCAAAATTTTCATTTAACGTAAAGGATCACGTCGACCTCGGGACGGCTCTCGATATTATAGATTTTGAAAGCGCGTGAAAAATATCATGAAGTAGATTTGTGTTTTTGAAAAATAATTTAGTAAAACTTCAGTTTGGTCTTATGCAGTGGGTTATGGAGCTTTTGACCGACCAAAAAGTGATAGATGAGATTATCAAAGCGAACAATCTCAAGATCAGCAACAAGACATTTTCATTAATTCTGCCGCCGTTTTTTATGAAGATGGAGGTAATGGATAAGATGGGAAGATTGAATCCGAAAGATGACAGATACTGCTATGAGGAAGATCAGATCGTGTTGAATGGATCTGCGGAACATGTGCTCGGACCATTACAGATGGACAAAGTGCTGACTGAAGCTGAGTTGCCGATCAGATATCTTGGCTACTCTACTGCATTTAGAAGAGAAGCTGGAAGTTACGGCAAAGACACGAAGGGAATGATCAGAATGCATCAGTTCGATAAGCTGGAGATGGAATCATTTTGTCTGCCGGAAGACGGACAGGAAGAACAGAATTTCATGATCGCGATCCAGGAGTACATGATGCAAAAGCTAGAGATTCCGTATCACGTCTTAGTTTGCTGTACCGGCGACATGGGTGACTGCGATTATCGTCATATCGATATCGAAGCACGGATCCCAAGCCAGGAGAAATATCGCGAAACACACAGCGGAGACTACATGACTGACTACCAGGCGAGAAGACTCAATATTAGGTATAAGAAAGCTGACGGCGAAAAAGGCTACGTTCACATGAACGACGCTACCGCTTTCGCGATGAGTAGAACCCTGGTCGCAATATTAGAGAACTATCAACAAGCTGATGGATCAATTAAAGTTCCAAAGGTATTGCAGAAGTGGGTTGGAAGTGAGACGCTTTAGTCAAATATTGCATATATGAAATCAGTCATCATAGGCGGAGTGCCGAGAGCAGGCAAATCAACGTTAGCAAGAATGTTGAAAACAAAGCTTGGGTTTTCTCACATACCAACCGATGGCTTGGTAAGGGCTTTTCAAAAAACTTATCCTGACCTTGGAATAACACATAAAAATGACATACTAAAAACCTGACCTCTCTTTACACCCTTTATGAATGAGGCGCTGGAGGGTTCAGCATGGATGTTAGAAAACTTAACGATAGAAGGAGCTCATTTCCATCCAGCCTACTTTTCTGATAAAGTAAAAGACGAGTATCATATTATATTTATATGATACCCAGCGTTAACCGCTGATAAAAAAATGTTTCAAATTAGAGAAAGAGACGAAGGAAAGCAGGAGCGAACAACAAAAGTTGATGACGAGACGTTATATAAATCTCTTAATGAACGAATAGTAAATTCTCGCGACATACAGAAGATATGCCAAGAACAAGGGTTTACATTTATAGATACATCTGAAGATCAGGATGAAGCTATTGCGCAGGCCTTTAAAGAAATAAGTGAAAAACTTCAATGATAAAAATCATTCCCTACGAACAAAAACATATGACACCCATGTTTAACCTCATACTTGAAACTATAAAAAAATATAATAAAAGTGATTTTACTAAAAGTGGCTACGAGTACTATATTCACTTCTACAATATCACGCGCAATAGAAATCACCTGGAGGAAAGCATTAAATCAAATGATATTTGTTATGTCGCACTTGATAAGACAAAGGTAGTAGGAGTTGTCCGTGGCAGCAAAGGCTATTGTTCGAACTTATTTGTAGATAGTCGTTATCACGGGCAAGGAATAGGAAAAATGTTAATGAATGCTTTTGAAAAGAAGTGTAAAGCTCTTGGCGAAAAAGAAGTTAAGATAAGATCGTCAAAATATGCTGTGCCATTTTATACAGCGATCGGCTATACGAAAACGACATGACTCAGACCATATAAAAACTTAGCGAGAGCGCTGCAGCCGATGAAAAAAGAATTGTAATCAGCCCATTTAGCAGTACATATACTAGTATGAAAAAAGACATTACGTTTGAAGAGGCGTATACACGTCTCAAAGAGATCCATGATATATTGCAGTGACGCGATGTGGTGGATATTGATAAGATCGTGGAGTTACAGAGGGAGTCGAAGGAGCTCTATGTTTTCCTGGATAATATTATGAAGAAGAATCAGGACAGTATGGATATGGAAGAGCGCGAATAGTAGCTCACGACTGACAATTCGTAATTCATAATTGTAGTTTATGGTTGAAATAAAAACGTTGAAAAATTATGCATTTTGGTGGATTATCGTGGCGCTGGTAAGCGTTATGTTTGTGGTTTTATTGGGATGATATTGGTGGCATATTCAGGCGACCAACGCGAAGATGAAAGAGTGGACCGCGCCACTGCAGGATCTTACGGTAAAATTATTGTCGAATAGCGGCAGTAGTGACGATGGGCTGATTCGCAGCGGCATCAGGCAAAGAGAAGCGTTGATTTCAGGGCTTAATCTGACTCCGTCAGTCACTAACAATCTGCGTCATTACGTCAGCAATCTCTACACTGTTGCGGGGGCATTTGATGCGGCTAAAGCGGCTCTGCCGCAAAACAATGATCGGGAGTACTTATTCAGCAGATGAACGATCAACCTTTTACAGACAAATAGTCTGATGTCAGGAGACGTGCTCGGACTTTATTCGGGAAGGCAGATCATCCAGGAGGCGATCGACTATCTGTCGGGCGCGATGACCAGTACGATCAGCTCGACCAAGCAAAAGATGAGCTCGCACAATCTCAGCGTCGCATTAGCTTCTCAGATCGGCGTCGAGATACTGCTCTGCACGAAAAGCTACGATGCGCTTGCCGAGTGACGAGAACATATATCGTTTCTGTTTTCATGACTTCACACGAGCTACCAGAAACAGCTTTCACTCCTCGACTCGCTCAAGACTAACGATACTGAGCTTACCCAATGTATAGAGACCTACCGCCAGACCCTGATGAGTGACATTCAGTCAAGTAACAGAAATAAGCCTCTCATCGATAAGCTCTCCTCTATAGCAACATCCAGACAACGCGCATATACGAGCGATCCGCTCCAATGTCCGATCGGCATCGATCTCAAAAGCGACATCATCACTGTACGCGATGTGGAGTCGGAACTCAAAGAACTAGCGCTGCAAAATTCTCTGCTTGAAAATCTCTTTCTTACCGGTAATCTGAAAAACGTGCAAGAAGCTTGTCACTCTGCCACGCAAAGTTCAGGCAACGACACCCTACAGGATCTGCTCTCTGCATTCACGGGCACGCAAAACGAGCTCTATAAGCCAACCACAACCGGAACTATAAACAATACATGATCATATCAGGAACTTCCCGAAGACACCCAAAAAATCATCAACGATATCTATCAAAAAAACATTCAATATATCCAGACGATGCAAACCGCAGAGCAAAACAATAACTATCGTCCCCTTCAACGCCTGCAAGAACTATTTAAAGAGTTTTATGGAGACACGAAAGAGTTTATCAAATAACACATATTCATGGTAGCATTCACCCTAGGAGTTGTTAAAGTCTATCGATATGGGATTTTCTATCTGCTCACTTTTGTGATCGGATACTTTTTTCTGATGCGGGTCGGCAAAAAGAAAATCTATGCGAAATTTGACCGTGCGCAAAAGCTTTTAACAAGTGGTGTCGACGACATCGTCCTCGCGACGGTGATCTGAATTCTCCTTGGTGGAAGACTTGGTGAAGTGCTGATTTATAATTGGGCCTACTATAGTCAGCATCTCAATGAGATACTAGCAGTCCGACATGGCGGCATGTCGTTCATCGGCGGCATCATCGGTGTAGTCGTCGCTATCCTGATCATCGACAGACTTTTCAAACTCACCAGAAAAGAGCTCTTCATCGTCTTTGATCTCTTATTGGTGATAGTCCCTCTCGGTATTATCTTAGGTCGTTTTGGAAATTTTCTCAATCAGGAACTTTACTGAATTATCGCTCCCGGACGACTTCCTGGTTTCCTGACTCACGTCTATCCGGCGATCGACTCGACTATAAGAATTAATACGAATCTGCTCTCACTGCTGCTCGAATGAGTCCTCATGTTCCTGATAGTAGGCAGCATGTTCCGAAGACAGTTTAAAACAAAACACATCATACCGGGACATATTACCATCACCTTCATCTTGCTCTACTCGGTGATCAGATTCTTCCTCGACTACCTCAGACAGGACAGCCAGGGCGAGTTCTTTGGCCTCATGACCACTACCCAGCGATTTATGGCCTTTTTCTTCTTCTTTGGAATAGCACTACGAAGGTATGTTTTGCCCAAGCATACTACGCCGCACCATCCCTAGAAATATCTATTGTATTATAGAAAAAAAGGATTAGAATTTATACAGTTTTAATATTCTTCATATAAGAGAAATATGTTAGATTATCATTGAAATTTTAATATGCTTGAAAGCAGTGGTAGTTATATCCCCCGTACAGGTTGTGGTGGAAGCTGATACGAGCATCTTTTAGAGAATAATGAAAACTACAACAACAATGCATTGGTCATGCCATCGTGAGTAGAAAAAAGCACTCTAGATGCGAAAAATCAGATTCAAGCCGTTATAGAAATCTGACCTGACGCTCAAGCTTAATCCCCAAAACCGTTTTCCTTAATACTCATCGCTACTGCAAGGTCACCCTCCTGGGTGATTTTTCAGTTTTCAAGAACGTAGACGTGATCGACGGGGATGTAGTCGAGTATAGAAAAGTAATGCGTTATGATGATGAAAGTATTGTGAGATGAATTTAATTCTTTCATAAGGGTTGCAACGCTGCGGAACGCGTCCACATCCAGGCCGCTATCGACCTCGTCGAGGAAGATATACTTTGGTTCGAGTAAACGTAATTGCAAAATTTCGATCTTTCTTCTTTCACCACCGCTGAAGCCGACATTAAGATCGCGCCACAAGAAGTCGCGGTCGATATTAATCTCGTTTACCAATGGTTCGATGATCTTTTTGAATGCCAAAAAAGTGATCTGCTCACCGACTTTTGCCGAGTAGATCGTACGCAGGAATTCGAAAAGCTTCACTCCTTTGATCTCAGGGATCGACTGGAATGCAAGAAAGATTCCTTTCTTTGCTCTTTCATGAGCAGAAAGTTCTTTGATAGATTCTGCGTCGAGTGTGATGTCTCCCTGGGTGATCTCGTATTTGGGATGGCCCATCACTGTCAACGCGAGTGATGACTTTCCAGAGCCGTTTTTACCGAGCAGACAGTAGTTCTTTCCGAGCTCAAAGCTCATATCGACTCACTGGATGACCTCTTTTTCCTCAACGGTAACGTGCAGATTTTCTATATGTAACATTGGGTTTCTAGCGGTTAAAAACTAGAGAAATAATAGGCAAAAACTTGCGGAAAACAAGCGATAGGAGTAAGGAATGTTATCTGAAAATATGTTCGAAGATCGTCTCCATCTCTTTTCTCTTCTCCGCAAAGGCAGGATTTTTCATCCACTTCACAAAGTCGTGATGGTAGAACTCGATAGTCTCCTCCATCCCCTTCTCCCACAGGCCCATATAAGTCTCGATATCTCCCTGCTTCAACAGAAAAATATCTTCATCATACAGACTATCGATGAACGCGACGATCTCTCTCCGCTTCTCCGGACTCATCGCTTGAATGAGCTGGATAACTGTCGGGTACTTTCTCGTCTTCGGGAGTCATTCAATATGTTTCTTATAAGCGTTCATATCAACTCTCACTCAGGTATCCTGGATATTATCCCGGTCTCCGATGAAGTAACTTTGTAATCCAAATTTATCAAGAAATTTTTTCCATCTTTTAAATGAACCTTTTCCATTAATATTAATAATTTCATAATTATTTATTTTTTTTGCTCGCTCCGGGAAGTGTTCCGCAAGGTATCATAAATAATAGCCGAAAAATAACTCGTCAATCTCGCCTTCCACCATGATGATTTTATCAACGAAGAAGATCTTAGCTGTATTTGTGAAGCG
>JAGOPC010000024.1 GCA_017992195.1 Patescibacteria group bacterium | reverse complement strand
TCCGATATTGTCTCTATATTCTATACCGCTAAATATTAGTTCTCTCATGTTTATAAAACTAACTGATGAATCTGTTGTTTGTATCTAAAATTTAGGTATTTGCAATTTTTTATATAAGAAAAATCCGCACTACAACAGTGCGGATTTTAGATAGTACTACTAACGAATTACATAAATAATGCATAGAGCCACCACATAGCGCTGTATAACAGGAAGAAGGGTATAGCCGAGCTAAGCCATTCTTTTATATGTAGTTTCACTTTTTCGTGGCTTGCCGCGGAGGCGGCCGATGCGAAGGGTAATAATGAACCTCCAATGCATAAGCCAAGTATAGCGAGAAACCATGCTACCTTTTCGTGGATTATGCCGATCGTCAGAGCGACGTTATCGAAACAACCACTCGCGGGCGCCAGAAGATAGGTCTTCCAGCTGTTAAATGCGCCAAATAAGGCTGGCACATCTTTTTGTACAGATCCCCATAGTAAAACGAGGAGCGGGAGGAATAAGAAGCTAACAAGTGCGGATTTAGTATTTCTCCTCAAGTGTTCTTTCTCTACCTTTATAAGCTCTTTATCTTTTGTGTGCGACTTTTCATCAACCTTTTTGGGGTAGTGAAACAGTATATACAAAAGAGTCAGGCTCATTCCCGGCCAGACATACCCGGTCACTTTTTGCCCGATAATCAGGACAACGATTAACAAAAGAAGCATAAATGTCTCTTTTGTGTTTATGACTTGGTGAAATCTGTCTGAAGCAGATGTAGCCGTTTGTTTTCCTATTTTTGCAGCCAGCGCACCGCAAAGCAATACAAATGGCAGAACAAACGTCCACGTAGATGGCATAGCAATGCCGTGTGACACTAGCACGCTGCCCACATCGCTCATAGGAGACATAGCCGCCATAGCATTTGCTACGAAGACCGCGCCCAGCACGATAATACCATTATAAGACTTGTACTCATATCGGATAAGGGTTAACATGAATGTTGCTCCAATTACGGGGCTGATATAAGAAAACCCTGCTCCTATGATATAAATCCCTATGGGTAGATACCGTTCGTTGGGGAGCGCTCTGCTTATCACGGGGATAAGCCGCGTATGCGGGATGATATATCCCGCCATTAGAGAGCCTCCTACAAGCAGGAGATAAAGTGATATCATCCCGACTCCTTCATGATGAAGGACTTCAAGCAAATGAGGCAGGTTGTCGGTCTGTATATAGTACAAGACCAGACTAATCAGCCCAAAAATAGTTGCCCAAAAGGTTTTTACATGAAAAATCTCAAAGGCCGCAACTCCTATGGTTGCGCTTATCACTATGCTTAATTGTATTGGCAAAGAACCAACGATAAAGCAAAGGATAAAACTTAAAGCCAGGATGCAGGCTAGCACAAAAGGTGTTTTTAATGATCTCATAGTTCTTCTGTTTTTGTTGTTGTGAACGACTATCATAAGCATCAAACAAAAGAAGTCAATACGTCTATTGTCTGTCGGAAATAGTTCCTGTTGATATTTGACAGAGAAAAAACATAATCATCTGTTCGTTTATTTGAAAATCTATCTATGAGACTTGTGTGTATATCGCCGGAAGGAAACTTGTATCAGGGAGAAGTTGATAAAATAACTTTGCCTACGCCTCAGGGGAGGATAACTATTCTTCCATGACATTATCATATGATTACTACTATTACTCAAGGTGATATTGATATTTGGCCGGTTCGTGGACCCCACTCGTTGCTCGACGACTTCCATGAGGAAAAAATTGTGCTCCAAGCAAAACAAGGCTTTTGTCTGGTTGGGCACGACGGCATACATCTTAGTATAGAATAATCTGGATACAATATGGGAGACCTCAAAAGACTTAAGGCTAAAATAGCATCTACAAAAAATATCAAAAAGATTACAAGTGCGCTGGAAATTATAGCGACACTTAAATTGCAGAAAACGAAAAAACAAACTGAGTTTCTTAGAAATTATGTAGATCACTTGATTCCTTTGCTTATCACGATAGAGCGTCAGGTCGACATCTTCGCAAAGGTGCGCCGCAGAGATTCAGAACAAGAGGAGATCAGTAAGATCCTGCCAGAACTTCATGTTGTGGTATCATCGGAGAAATGACTTTGCGGTTCTCTCAATACTATCCTTCTTAAGGATGTGCACAATCAACTAAAAGCAAAGAAAGATGCGGTTTTTGTTTTTGCCATAGGAAACAAAGCTATTCAGTTTTTTACGAAGCACTGATATCAGCTGGCATGAAAATTGCATTTAGCTGATCAGATCGATCATAATGATATCGCTCCCTTAGTTGCGATACTGCATGAGCACCGGACGAAAGAACTCTACGAAAAGATAACGGTCCACTACAATTATTTCAAAAATACTATGAAGTATATACCAACAAGCATGCAAATATATCCTTTGAGTAGGAAGGTGTGGAATACTATCATGCCTGATCTCGTACATGTGTATGCGGTGCCGCAACATGATGAGGAAAACACAGAGCACATCATGGAACCCGATCCTATCGCGTTACAGCTTGCTGCACAGGAGGCTCTTTCCAGATATGTCATACTGTCTGCTGTCTTGCAAAACAAAACGAGTGAGTTTGCATCGCGCATGATTGCCATGAAATGAGCGAAAGATAATGCAAACACCATAGTGGACGATCTCACCGTTGCATACAATAAAGCTCGTCAGGACAGTATCACACAGGAGGTTCTGGAGATCGTTGGAGCAAAGTCTGTTATTGAAACCATGTAAAATTTTATCTTATACAGGATTATTATCTTCATAATGCGTCGTCTCGCGGTATATCTGCTTTGAATATTGTTGTTTGCTTCCCCTGCTTTTGCAGGGAGTTTTGAGCATGTGTCGTGAACAACAGCAGCGGTGGATACGGCGGTCATTAAACCCGCAGAAGATTTATACTACATTATGAACTCGGCGAATCTCAATACGATGAACTCATATGTTATCCCGACGATGAGTCGTATCGATCCCGAGCATTATCAGTCGTACCAATACGTTCTTAAAGGAGGGGAATTAAAACCAAACTTCGATCACGAAGAGTCCTCATGAATCTTTGTGCATATCATGTCCACCTATTCGTGATATATCATCATGTGGTGACTATTCCTTCTTCTTCGATTCTTTGGAGTCTATAGAAAGGAGAGCACATTCTCTCAGGTCTTTAAGATAATATTTGAATGAATATGGAACTTTTTTGAGGGCGTTCTCGGAGAAACAAGAAAGCATCGAATTAAAATGTATGTCGTAACGCTGTTCTTTGTGATACTGATCTCCAATCTCTTTTGAGTGTTCAATGACATCGTCAGGTTTGTTGCTCCACAGTATCTTAGATGGGTAACGGCTCCAACCGGAGAGTTTGAGTCCAATATCGCTCTGGCTATCATATCTATAGCAGTGATGCTCTATGTCCAAGCAAAATCTCTCTGATGATGGCATAAACTTGCGCATGAGTTTGTCCCGATTACAGGAAAGGGGCTGATAGAAGGCAAATGAATCGCAAAGATCGGAGATATCATTGTCAGTTTATTCACTTGATTCCTAGATATCGTCTGAACCCTGGCAAAGATAGTCTCCCTATCGATCAGACTGTTATGAAATATGTCATCCGGAAGTATCCTATTAAATGTGATATTTATCGGTATCGGTATGGTAACAGTGTCGCTTATAGGATTTAACTTCCAGGTGGGTCTTCCGATCATCGTGTACATACAGTCGCTCTTGTGATCGCTGATACAAGCCTTTGTGTTCGCATTGCTGGTAGGTATCGGCATTGTGATGGCAGAAGGAGACTCATAAAATTCATCTTAACTCATTATAGTACTACATTACGTTATCATTTATTCTATTAATTATAAAACGATTATGGATACAACATTGATGTATATTGCGGCAGGTCTCGCGATAGGTGTTACATGACTTGCGGTAACTGCAGGAGAAGCACGAGTAGCTAAAACGGCAATTGATGCTCAGGGAAAAAATCCTGATCTTGGAGGGTCTCTTAGATCTCTTACTATACTTGGTCTCGCTCTCGTTGAATCGGCTGCTATTTACGGACTCGTAGTGATGATCTTGATCCTGCAAAAAGTAGGAGTAGATGGATTCACGGGAGGACAGGCAATGGGTGCTGCGCTTTCTATCGCGCTTCCAGGTTTGCTTGCAGGACTAGGTGAAGGAGCGATCGTCGTGCATGCGATCAAATCAATCTTGAGAAATCCAGCTGATGCTGCAAATATTAGAACAAATATGATTATCTTTATTGCGATCGTTGAATCAGCTGCTATTTACGGACTCGTGAGTGCGATTCTGATCCTCAATAAATAAATACGATACTTACATTAATTTATTCATCTAGTCATTTGTTCATATGATTATCCCTTTGTGACCGTTAAGTATAAAATTAGATGTGTTGGTGGTGCAGATTATCAATGTACTCATACTTTTCTTCATATTTAGAAAACTTTTCGGAAAGACACTTGTGGAGGAGATTCAGAAGAGAAAAGATCTGACCAAAAAACTGCAAACGGCAGAGACTGAGTATGATGCGCTGATCGCAAAAGCATATCAGGAAAAGGAAGGTATTCTCTCTGAAGCGCTTTCGCATAAACAGCATCTGATACAAGAAGCCTTGTCTCTTGCGGAAGACGTAAAGAAACAAACAATTGCTAAGGCGGAAACTCAGGCTCAGGATATCATTGCCAAAGCACAAAGAGAAACGGTAGCAGCCAAGCAAGAGTTGATGGCTCAGTATGAGTCGGGCGTGAAGAAGACCGCTTCGCTCGTCGTAGAAAAGATCTTTCATACCAACACTGCTGTGCAGGAAAGTTACATCGACATGATAACAAAAGAAGCATTGAAGGATCAGTCAACTATTATCCATTAATTATTATCTATCTCATCCATGCGTTTTACACCACACGCCTTTGTTACACAACTTGCAGCTCATCACGAAATATCTCGTGATACTATTGAGCAAACAAAAATTGTGTATCATCTGGTAAAACAATATGGAGAAAGGGTCCTTATGTATCGTTTGCTGGAAACAATTGGATTGGAAGAAGATATGATATCATATATGCGTTTTTTACAACAAGCAAAGCTTCTTTCGTCTGGCTTGCTAAGGCAAGTTCTTACTATCATGAGACAGCACGTTGATCTTGTCTATCCAGATGTAACAGTAACGCATGAGAATGTGAAAGTGTCGATGGATGCAGAGACGTATGAGCGTCATGTCGGCGGTTCGCCAGGCGTGCGTATGACATACAAAGCAGACACGTATAAAAGAACCCTGGATATAGATTTACAGAAAATGCTACCACAATCATAAAAAAATTCATCGTTCAAAAAATATTTACTTTTCTATTATAATTTGATGTCTACAATCTCCGCTGATATTTTGCAACGTATATCACAAAAAATACAGGATGCTAACCTGACAGAATCGTTTTCTGACAAATGAGAGGTGATCGAAGTGAAGGACGGAGTTGCTACCGTAGTCTGACTTACAAAAGTCACATTTGGAGAGGTCGTGCAATTCGAACATGGTGTTGCAGGATTGGTTCTCGATCTTTTACCTCATACCGTATGAGTACTGATACTTGGTGACACTTCGTCAGTTCGTCAGTGACATATCGTAACCAATACAGGAACGATGTTTTCTGTTGGTGTCGGAGAGCAGTATCTGGGTAGAGTAGTTAATGCTATGGGTGAGGCAGTTGACGCAAAAGGTTTGCTGACGGCAGACACACTGTATCCGGTAGAGAAAGTTGCGCCGGGAGTGATTACGAGAAAGTCAGTTACCGTGCCTTTGCAAACGGGTATCAAAGCTATCGATGCTATGATCCCTGTGGGAAGAGGACAAAGAGAACTGATAATTGGTGACAGACAGACCGGGAAAACTGCTGTGGCGATCGACACGATCATGGCTCAGAAAGGACAGGGAGTTATCTGTATTTATGTCGCTATCGGTCAGAAGGAGTCAAAGGTAGCAAGACTTGTGCAGACGCTTCGTGAGCAAGGAGCGATGGATTACACTATCGTTGTTAGTTCTCCGATCAATGCACCTGCAGTTATGCAGTATATCGCTCCGTACACAGGATGTGCACTTGGAGAGTGGTTTATGGATCAGGGTAAAGACGCGTTGATTATCTATGATGACCTGACGAAGCACGCTGCAGCATATAGAGAAATGTCTCTCCTTTTAAGAAGACCTCCGGGGCGTGAAGCATATCCGGGAGATGTGTTCTACCTTCACTCAAGACTCTTAGAAAGAGCTTGTAGGCTCGATGAAAAATATGGATGAGGTTCATTGACTGCCTTGCCTATCATTGAAACACAGGCAGGTGATGTATCAGCATACATACCAACCAATGTGATTTCTATTACAGATGGACAGATATATCTTGAATCAGATCTTTTTAACGCTGGTATAAAGCCAGCTATCAATGTATGATTGTCGGTGTCGCGTGTGTGATGAGCCGCACAAGCAGGGATTATGAAAAAGATTTCCGGAAAATTAAAATTGGAGTTGGCAGCATTTAGAGAGCTGGAAACTTTTGCTAAGTTTGGATCAGACCTGGATGCGTCTACACAGGCAAAGCTGAATAGATGACAACGCATGGTCGCAATGCTAAAGCAATCAGAAAACAGTCCTATCCCATACTACAAACAATCTGTGTTGCTCTATGCGGGGATCAATGGATATCTTGATGAGCTGCCTTTAGAAAAGGTTGCAGAGTTCGAAAAGACAGCTTATGAAAAAATGGATACAACATATAAAAATTTTGCAGATCAGATACAAAAGGATAAAAAACTCACCGATCAGATAGAGGATGAAATGAAAAAGTTGATCATAGAGGTGAGGGATGAAATAGCGATATAATATTTTATATATTTTTCTATGAGTGCTGATGAATGGTACTATTGTATCGGTAAGAGGAGTGGTGATAGATATGCAGTTTTCTACTCACACTATACCGGGGATTACACATGCTGTGAGAACACAGGAGAAAAATGCAACTGGCGAAATTGTCACTATAGAAATTTTGCAGCATCTGGAAGATGGCATCGCGAGATGAATTGCTATGCAACCGACAGATGGACTGAGAAGAGGAATGGAGGTAAAGGATACGGGAGCGCCTATTAGTGTCCCTGTGGGAGAACAGGTCCTTTGACGTATATGTAACGTCCTGGGAGAGCCTATAGATGAGGCATGAGCGCTCAACACAAATGAACTTTGGCCGATCTATCGTGCAGCGCCTGCATTTGCAGACCTTTCTCAAAAAGTGTCCATCCTGGAAACTGGAATTAAAGTAATTGATCTGATGGCTCCGATTCTCAAGTGAGGGAAAGTGGGGCTCTTTGGAGGAGCTGGAGTCGGTAAAACAGTTATCATCCAGGAGCTTATTCACAACATCGCTAAACATCATAGTGGTTATTCTGTATTTTGTGGAGTGGGTGAAAGAACGAGAGAAGGAAACGATCTCTACCATGAAATGAAAGACTCAGGCGTGATAGATAAAACAGCAATGGTGTTTGGTCAGATGAATGAAACTCCTGGCCCGAGAGCTCGTGTTGCTATGACATGATTGACCATGGCGGAGTATTTTAGAGATGCGATGAAGAAAGACGTTCTTTTATTCATTGATAATATTTTTAGATTTACGCAGGCAGGTGCTGAGATTTCTGCTCTTCTTGGAAGAGTTCCTTCTGCTGCGGGATACCAGCCAACGCTTGCAACGGAAATGGGTACGCTGCAAGAGCGTATTGCTTCTACAAACAATGGTTCAATTACATCGTTTCAGGCGGTTTACGTGCCAGCTGACGACTTAACTGATCCGGCTCCGGCAAATACATTTGCGCATCTTGATGGTAGCGTAGTGTTGAACAGAGCTATTTCAGAAAAAGGAATTTATCCTGCGGTTGATCCATTGGACAGTACTTCTCTTATCTTATCTCCTCAGTATGTTGGGAAAGAACATTTCGATGTTGCGTGAAGCGTACAAAGTCTTTTACAAAGACATAAGGAACTCATCGATATTATTGCCATCCTCGGTATGGAAGAGCTTTCAGATGAGGATAAACTGACCGTATATAGAGCTCGTAAGGTGGAAAGATTTTTCTCTCAGCCATTTCATGTTGCAGAGCAGTTTACAGGCTTTGCAGGAGTATATGTGCCCGTTAGTGAAACGATAAAGGGTGTTTCTATGATCATGAAGGGAGAGTTAGATCACATTGCAGAGCACTATTTCATGTTTAAGGGTACCATTGATGATGTGATAAAACATCACGATCAGGATGGTGTTGAGAAAAAAGCCTAACTCTTTGGAAATAACAGAGAAGAGGAGGCTCGTAGCTGATTTTTCTAAAAAATCGCAAGCTTTCAGGCTGGCGTTTTTTTGTTGCTAGAAAATCCTTCAAATAGGCCAAATCTCCATCAAAGAAGCATTGACTTATCGTCTCTAGTGTGTAGAATACAGGAACGACATATTACTCCATATTTAACACTTTCTTTCTTCTATGAACACACCTTCTTTCGACAACGAGGAAATAGAGATTTTGCCTAAGCCTTCTAGGCCAATAACGCCGCCGGAAAAACCAATTATCAAACCACAGCCTACACCGAATCCCTTTCTTCCTATACAGCCGGTAATAAAGCCTAATACGGCGCCAACTCCTAAAGCATAATTTTATACTACCTTGCAGTAGATGCCGAATAAGATAAATCCACATCCATCTATTCTCAATGCCCTTGACTCAGAGCATCACTCTGCAACGCCATTTTCTGTTATCCCGGGATTTATTAAAAAGCTTTCGATCAGTGCCGAAAATAAACAACAACTTTCGAACCTGCTGCAGGTAGTTAGCGAAAAAGAAATTACTCATCTGAACGACAAGCTTGCTGAAAGTTCTGCAGCAGAATGAATAAATATGCAAGTGTACAATTGGATAAGAGAAATAGAGTGATGAACGGATGACAAACAGAGATTGGTTGCTCCAAGACTTATAGTTCTTGCTAAGAATATTCTTGTAGGAGAATTTGGCAGCCCAGTGTCTGATATTCTGAAGAAGATTGAAGCCACCTTAGGGAGCGGTGCTATAGAAGCGGCAGCGTTTGATAATCCCCATAAGGATCTCTCTGCCCAATTCGAGCCCGAGCAAAAAACTCGTATTCAACAAGAACAACAGGTAAGAGTGATTATGAACGCTCTCATCATGTGAGCAGGTCATAGGATATTTGACCATCTTGCTGTTAACCAAGATAGAGCAAAAAAAAACGAATATGAAAAAGTTCTCAATGGTATAGATCCAAATCTTTTTCAATCATACTATGATCTCGTATATAATAATCTTAAACACATGCGGGAGAGTAATCCTTCGCAGGGAGGGCCAGGCACTAATACTTGACTCGTGCAGCTCGTCTCAAGAAAAATTGAATCAACGAAAGAAATAGAGGGGAAATATGAGACTAAGATAGACGTAAAAGCAGATATTTTCCCAGTGCTTTTGCATGAAATGGCAAAAGGTGTAATGGAATATATCGCTTATACAAGATATAATGGCATGGAGACTGCTGAAGTGCAATCCATCCTGTCTGTAGATAGTCGTCATTCAGAGCATTGGATGATGCTTATCTGACCGCAGATATATAAACAATTATTCTTTCTTATTAAAGAAGCGCTTGCGCAATATAATGAAAACAATTTCTTTATAGAAAAAAAAGAGGCATCAGACTACATCGTGCCAATAACGTATCAGATCATGCAGCTTCCCGCGGAAGACTTTCTTTTTTTCATCGAGCAAATGCTTAATCCTCAGACAGATGGAAAGAAATCTATAGAGTTTATTTATACTCTTATAAAAAAGATCCATACACAGTATGAAAAATATATTTCATCCATTACAAGACAAACGCCAAAACTACAACTAAGTATAGAGGAAATTGCTGAACAGCTTGCGCGTGAGTTTTCTTTTAGTTCACATGAACAAAATTTTATCGAAGACACTCTTCCAAGGGCAAAAAAGATAATAGAAGCTGCAGGGTATGAGATTTCAGACAAGATGCTCGGAAGAAAGATAGGTAATTTTGTGTCTTTCTATGTGAAAAGGTATTCGCCATCGAATCTGGGAGACAGCCAAGAAACCTGGCTTACAGAACTCGAAGATGCTATTTCTCAATGGGCTTCTACAAAACAAGAGCTTGCTGCCTATGGCAAGCTTCGCGAAGAACAGAAGAGGCATGCTTTTAAAACGAAAGATAGGGTTACTAAAGAAACAAAATACGTTAAGCCAAGATTTACATTACAAAATCTTGAAGAAGCGAAACAGAAGTTGAGTAACAAGACTCGTAAGGAAATAGAAGACTATATTAACTGAACTATTAAGAGTTCGGGGATAAAGGAGTGGCTACAAGAACACGACGAAATGAACTCTCAAAAATCTATTCTTATGGAAGAGCTTATTACTCTTGATGAAGTCTCTCCGCAATGCATAGAAGAGTTTGGGAAAAATCGGGGACTCTATGAGTTGAAAACAGAAGAACAACTCAAAAGAGAAGCAAGTATGATGGGCGGAAGCTGTGTGGACGGATATGCAAAGAATGTTGCTAACGAAGAGATGAGAATTTTTTCTCTCCGTAAGGGAACACAGTCTCATCGAACCATAGGTTATACTCCTTCAAATTGTACCATCACTCAAGTGAAGTGATATACCAATAGGAAGAAAAATAGTATTCTAGAAAAAGATGAAGTGGATTTTGTTCGAGTGATGCAAGCTCTGCAATTTTTGTGTGATACCTATGAGGTAGGGGAGATAAAAGATATTGATAAAGATTTTTTTGAATGAAGTTTAATGAAAATTTCGAGTGAAAGGATAATTTCTCCTATAAAATTTAAAGAAAATGATGCGGTTAGGGAGCAGTATTTTAATATAACAGTCGATGAGAAATGACAAACTACACAGCATGTAGGTCGAGATGAAAATTCTGCATCGTATATTATAACAAACACTACGGTCGTTCCTGTGACAGAAAGATTTGCGCTTAATATCTACGTCAATGGTGAGCTTGAAAAGTATTATCCAAAAAAAATAATAGCGAAATTTCATAATGCCTACAACATACTGATAAAATGAGAAGATGGACGCTATAAGGCTGCATGAGTCGTCTCGTCAGACCTCGCGCATCCGCCTCAATTCGGAGTATGAGGACTACAGCCTCACGAAGCACTTATAAAGATCAATGGAAGGTATGGCGTCATATGCAGACAGAGTGATAATACTTACAAAGAAGTACTTCCATGCCAGTATGATCAACCCATAATTTTTTCATCAAAACTATTTTATCCTAAAGATGATCTTCCAAATCAAACTACTGTAAAGCGCAAGGATAAATATGGTATCTTACAAAGAAATCCGGATAATTCTTTTGAAGAGATTGTTCCTTGTATTTATGAGGAGGAGTTAGAGTTCACTTGGTGTAATTATGGAACAGTAATAAAAAAAGATGGGAAAAAAGGCTTGTTGATTCGTAATAAGCAAGGAGAGTGGAAAGAAGCTCTGCCATGTGATAGATATACAGAGATAAAATCTCCTAAGCCTAACTGACTCTCCACGGGCTCCTTTTCTCACCGAGAATCAGTTGTTGAGAAGGACAAAAGGGTGGGAATATTGTTAATATATGGCAAGACCGATGATGGTCTACCCCTTTATAAGGAAATCTTGCCTTGTGAGTATACCGCTCTATGGGCATTTTGAGGCCAAGGATTGCCCCCTCATGAGTCTCGGGTACAGAAAGGTGAAGCAGATGGACGTTGCATAGGTATCTTAAGAAGAAATCCCGACAACTCCTATGAGGAGGTTCTTCCATGCGTCTACGACATGGGTATCCCAAATAGCTTCGGCGCTGACGGATTGCCTAAAGAAGAAGTATGGGTAAAGAAGTGAGGAGCGACCTGATGAAACTATGGTGTTGTGAGAAGAATGAGTGACGGCAGTTATAAAGAAATTGTTGCGTGTGCTCATTCGGAGAAATTCAAGTTCACGCCGGATGGTACTGCGATATCTGACGGCGAATATAAGACTGTTCTTATAAGAAGAACTCCTATTGGTGGTATTGAAGAGGAGATTGTTTCTATTACAAACATCGGAGAGTATTATGCTGATGGGACTATCATCCAAAATGATTTCGAGCAAACAAAAAAAGAGCAGACACCATTTTTCCCAGAATTCATATTTAGAAAAAATGCAGCAGGAGAGTACGAGAAAGTAACTTCAGTTCCAGCGGGCGTTACTAAAATCAAGCATAGGGGAAGATTTTGATTGGAGAAAAATGAATATCGAATATGAAGCAATTGATTTAAGGGGATCATGAGAGAAGATAATGGCGAATTTAAAATCACCCTTCCATGTATATACCAGGCTCTTGAAGAGATGGGTCTATGGGGAGTTCAACCACATGAGATGCGTGCAGTGAGAGATGGGCAGGCAGGTATCGTCGCAAGAGTAGGGGAAGAATTCGTAGAAGTCCTTCCATGTAAATATTTTTCTATAGAAGGATTCGGAGAGAACGGGCTACCTGAAAACTGTGCAAGAGTAATAACACAAGAAGAGAGTGAAAGGAAATATGGCTTGATTCGAAGGTCGGAAGATGGTTCGTATCTTGAGATTATAGCTCCTAGTCACCATGCGCCACGAAGTATAGAGTCTGCTAAGAAACATCCGCGATTATTGTCCCATGAATATGTACTTAAAAAATCAAAAGTGCGGGATCACGAAGATTGTGTGTATGGCGTCCTTGCGTATCGCGGCAAAGGAAAGTTCGATAAGGTCTTGCCATGTGAATACGAAATAAGAGGAGATGAAGAAGTGTATGCAGAAAAATTACATTTGCCTGCCAATGAAAGATTAGTTCGGAATCACGAATGATATTGTATTATAAGACGCGCTTCAAATGGTAAACGGAATAAAGTTGTAGATAAACATTTTGAAAACATAGAGCCAAAGGGTGAAGAGTGGGGGATTAATCGCTTTCTCAAAGAGAATGAATTTTTAGTTACCTATGAGGATCCAGACCAAGTCTGTAATATTATTATAAGAACGGCTGACGGTAGCTATAAAAAAGCATTCTCTAAAGACTTTATGATCTCTCTCGGTAGTAGAGATCGGCGGGAGCTTAGTAACGTGCGATTGCTCAATGCTTGTACACATATCATTGACTGAAAGCGCACAGCATTGACTACCGATATGGAAATGGCTCTCGGCGGTAGTATCCATGACGGATCGCTTCGGAAGGTAGATTTATGGAAAGAAAAAGACGATCAAACTTTTGAACACGTAGAAGATGAAAAAGTTCTAGAGGATTTGATGCGCAAAAGTCGCAAGGTAAGAGAAAGTTATCTTGCTATACAATGTAATATAAACGGACAGGGTCAATTTGGTTCGCTGATGCCGATAACAACTCATGATGGTAAGGAGTTGTGGCTGTCAGGGGCTTTTAACCACAGGGTAGAGCAAATTTATGAGTTCGTTTCTTTAAAGGAAAACCCATTTGAGGTCCGTAACTACTCGAACGAAGAAAGAGAAAGAGCAATCAATGAGACATACCAACAGGAAATTCAGGATGCCTGGTTTCTTCCGATTGAATAAAAAAACTCCGATAAAAATCGGAGTCATTACAATAATAACATACTAACTGCCTACGCGGCGTTACCCACCTTTTTGAGTAAGCCAAAGTGAGACTTTAGCATAGCTCGTGAGGTGGGGAATACGATGTAGTGAATTCCAAACTCCCTGCATACGCTCTGTACGATCTCCGCCAGCTTAGGGTAGTGGACGTGCGATACGTTGGGAAATAAATGATGTTCGATCTGGAAGTTTAGACCTCCCACGAACCACGATAGCCATTTGTTTTTTGGGTCAAAGTCGGCTGTTGTGGTGATTTGATGGAGCATCCATTCTTCCATGGTCGGAGGTTCGGGAAATGCGGTTTCTTCAACCACATGAGCCC
>JAGOPC010000023.1 GCA_017992195.1 Patescibacteria group bacterium | reverse complement strand
AGTGAATGCAACGATGAACGCGAATGGCACCGATAAAGCGCTCACCAATATTGGCTCTCTTAGTGTTGTTGATGCAAAATCAGTACAGCAAGTGAAATACTTTGTTGATAACGTAGATAAGACAAAGCTGCATCTCTCATGGACTTATCTTGGAAATTATGCAGATGGTGAGATACCATACTTTACTGTGCAGTATGCGCTAGCAAAAGAAGATGTGGCGACGGCAGATGCAAATCTGGTAAGCGGTGCTACAACGATCGCAACGGGACTCGATCTTACTCAGCAATACTACGCACAGATCACACCCGTTGACCAGAACGGCAAACAGATAGGGGAGCCCTCAGATATTATCCTGGTCGAGCCGACAAAGGGGTCGGCGCCTATCTGCAGGATCGAAGGCATGAAGGTGATCACAAGAAAGATAGCGGATAAGTACTACTTGACGTGGAATAAGATCGACGGTGCAGACAGATATATCGTTTATCGTTCTGATGTGCCGGTAGCGCCAAATGGTGGTATCCTTGGTATGCAGAAGGTGGGTGAGACAACTGATAGCAAGTTCCAATATCCGTTTGATCCGAACGCGCAAAAAGACACCTATGCGTACTATGCAGTCGTTGCTATGTGTAGCGATGGAAGCGCATTACAGGTCGACGCAACGCAGAGAGTAAAAGTCTGACCAGCGCAAAACATTCTTTTCATGCTTCTTATCTCAGGACTTCTCTTTGGTCTCTACAAGCTCAATATCCTAGGAAGGAGACATTAATCTAGAGTATAACTTAGAGATCATATATGTAAAATAATTCATTCAATATACAAAATATAAAAAACTCTCCGCGCGGTATTGCGGGAGAGTTTTTTTATAGAAAATTTATAGTTATTCTGTGATCTTAATAGAGATCTTTGCAAGTGATTTCATGTTGTATGAGATCACTAGATCAGTGCTTCAGACACTATCTGCACTAACAAGTACAACCGCTTTCCCATGACCATCAGTAAGTCTTATCACCTGAGGAGAAAGAGTGACGATGTTTTCTGAAGGGACGAGTGTAAGGTCTTTTGGTAAAGCTCCTACATATGGTTTTCCGTTTTTATCCGTCACACTGATGACGATACTTGAAGTCTGTCCGCGAGTAAGTATGTTTCTAAATGATGGAGATATCTTTATCGTATACTTATTGAGAAAGTCTTCTCCAAGTTTGCTAGCATTGTTTAATTCCATGGCGGTTCCTTGTGTGGAAGCAGTTTTGATGCTATCAACAGAAGCAAATGCTATCTCGTTTTTTGGAAGATCTTTGGATGTTATGTTAAGTGTCGCAAGTGATTTCTGTGTTGTTGTGCTACTTCTCGTTGTTGTTGCCGTTGTTGTCGCTGTTGTTGTTGGTAACGCCTTTTGTGAATATGCTGCTACAACAGTTGATGTGCTCTTTGTCACTGATGGAGGAAGAGCAACCATCGAAATTCTCTTCTTGACTGTTGCGCTTGCCAGCGATGGTAATGCCGTAGTTCAGAGAGCAAGTGTTCCTCCTTGTGTTTCGACCCACGTAATAGGATCAACTGTTCTCTGGAGGAGATAATCTCTACAAAGACCGTTATTCACTACGTTTGCAATTGCGTTGAACGATCCGTTTCCATATTCAGGACATCCCCGGAATGCAAAAGTGTTTGTTGGTGTAATATTAATATCCCACAGTAGATGGTTACCAAAAGAGTATCCTTCATTTCCTACTGTACCAATCAGATCACCCTCTTTGATGGTAGTATTTTCAAGTGCATAGATGTGCTTCAAGTGACCATATATCGAGAAAACTACTTTGCCATTTTCCATCGTATGCTTAATCATGATCACATTTCCGTAACCCGGATGCGCTCTTGCTTTTACGATAAGACCGTCTTCGACTGAATAGACGGGTGTACCTTCAGACGACACAATATCTACTCCTTGATGAGCTCCTTGACCGACAGCCCAACCATTATCATATGGGGCACCCCACATAGTTGTATATATAGATGTATACGCAGGATTGTCCTTATATGCTCCATAATTTGCTCCATGAATGATCGGAAGTGGTTGTTTGCAATCATCACTTAATTCATTCCACTTCATTTTTCTACACTCACTACTTTTCGCAACCTCTTTTAAAGGATACGATCGGCTGAATCCATTACCGTAGAGAAAGAATGATGTCGCCTGCGTCAGCAAAAATGCAACAATCGCAACTTTCTTCCATAGATGTCCGCGGCTTTGAAAATGTCTCTTCATGTGTCAGTGTAATGATGCTAAATCTAAACGCATCTATATTATATCGTAAGAGTTAAATATGTCAAATAAGTGATGACTTTTTATTCGAAGTATATATGAAATATCTGATAATATCGTAAGATGATAGTTTAGAAGCCAATATTCCAATTTTCCTTGCAAGTTGGGAAATATCCCTTATTGCTGATTCCTTGGCAAACGCCTATACAAGTCCCCCTTTTAGGTGCAAAGAGAGCACTATAATTATACTCTAAACCAGCAAAATGATCAAAAAAACGCCCTACGAAGCTCTGTATTATTCTGCTGTACCAGAGGCTCGCATATCCGATCTTAAAGCCAAAAATCTGCAGGAGCCGGTGGATATATTGCCTACAACCCTACTGATGGACAAATATGATATTTATGGCATAGTAGCAACTCTTTGAGCCGGTAGTGATGATCAGTATCATAGGTGGCCATGAAGGTTCGACCTTGTACAGCCGAAGCCGTATTTAATGTACTGTCAATGAGAGCTGGCCCTATTAGAGAGGCCTGTTCTTGCGGTAGTCGGTCCCAGAGAGTTGAGTGCATACGGCCAGGAGGTTCTTGAGGAGCTCTTTCGTCACCTGCAGCACTTTAATGTGGTCACCGTTTCTGGAATGGCTCCCTGAGCCGATACCCTCTGTCACGAGCTCTCGATGAAGTATGGGATCCCTACTATAGCAGTACTGGGAGGGGGTTTCTCATATTTTTTGCATGGAAGAAAGAGGCTGCTTATGGAGCGTATTGTATCTTCAGGAGGACTTATTCTCTCTGAGTATAAACACCTTCAAGAGCCGACGTCTCGGACTTTTCCTCAGCGCAATCGTATTATTGCCGGTATTGCTGATGCAATCTTTCTGCCTGAGGCAAAAATCGATTCAGGGTCACTGCTTACTGTTGATGAAGGAATAAAAAGAGGAAAACCGATAGGGGCTCCGATGAATAGTATCTTTCTTGAGAGTAGCGAATGAACGAACAAGTATATTTCTCAGTGACGCATTACTCCTATTTGTAATATTATTTCATTTGTCGAAAAACATTTCGCGCGCGTAAGTGAAGCCAAAGAAGAGGTGCCTATCGATATAAGTGATGATGAGGCTCGTATTATGAAATTATTCAGCGAGAAGAGAGCAGTAAGTATATGAGAGATCGCGTCGCACGAGTTTTTTGACGCGCCTGCATTGATGATGCATCTGAGTATGCTGGAGATGAAATGAGTGATCGCCGAGAGTTCGCCGTGAGTGTATGTAAAAAAACATGATAAGAAATAAGTTGATAGCATGAAAGAAGAAAAGTTTGCAATACAAAATGAGAATCATAGATTAGAGACATATTTATTTTTCATGAAAACGCATGCCCACGTGATTTCGGAAAAAGTATTTGTTTCTGTTGATGCTATTTTCATTGCCGGCATATGTCGCCGCAGGAAGTGTAGATACGGGAAAAGTTGAGCAGCATCGGCTGCAGTGGAATAATGAGCTAAGAACGACGCTTGAATTACCGCATTATAACTTGGATCAGAGGCTCTCTGCGACTGCACAGGAGCGGAGTGAAAAGGCGGCGAAAGAAGATAATATTGACCATAAACGTAAAGCAACCGATGGTTACTATAATTATGCTGGTATAGAAAATCGGTTTTTACAGCGTGGTGTGAAATTTAAAAATGTAAATCGTGCGACGTTTAGTGAGAGTTTATGATATGGATATTTTTCATGTAAGAAGGATGATTGTACAGAGGAGCTGATCAAGGCCGTAAAGAGTACGCGGAATATGTATATGAGAGAGAGGCCATCATTTGGTCTGCACTATAAGGCGCTTGTGCATCCGTACTTTCAGACGATGTGACTGGGTGTGTCGGTAGACGCACAAGCAAAGAGATACTATCTGACGATTCATTATGCGTCGCAGGTCATAGGCGCAAACCCTACGCTTCGTACCGTTGCAAGTTCTGTTTCGCCCTCGACAAAGGGAACGAAAAGATTTACACTTGTGCCTCTGGCTCCGCGTTAATATTTAGCTGTTATAGAGTAGATGGATAATATCACACATGGAATAGTCGGCTGATGGATCATGGATGCGGTCTTGGGGAAGTCAGAAGTACATACTAATGCAAAGTGGCGAACGCGCAATAAGATCATGATAGTTGGCGGACTGATAGCAAATATCCCCGACATAGATATTTTCATCAATCAGATCATCCCACGGGAGAGGCCGATCGATCAGTTTCTGTTTCATAGAGGCTATACGCATACGATCTTGTTTGCACTGATCGCAGCATTGCTAGTAGGATGGTGGGGAGCAAAAAAAGATAGAGCTCGTCGTCCGCTGCGACGCTGGATCCTTGCGACATTCTTAACGATCGCCATAGGTCATCTCTTTGTGGACTTCATGACGAACTATGGTATCAGGTTCCTGTTGCCTTTTTCTGATGCGACGCTTTCTCTCAATAATATCTTTGTGATCGATCTTATCTACAGTATTCCACTCATTATCCTGTGGTTTATCTATGTGTTTGTGAAAAAACATGCTACGAGACGTATCATAAAAACTATCAGTCGGGTGTGGCTTATCGTCTATCCGCTGTTCTCATTCATCATGCAGCATCATGCAAAAAGTATTTTCATTAATTCGTTAGACGCGCAAAGTATTTCTCATAGTCGCGTCTTTACAACATCAGAGCCTCTTCAAGTGTTTCTTTGGCATGGTGTAGTGCAGTCGTGACCTGGGTATTACGATGCTTACTATTCTGTTTTTGACAAATCAAAAGACATTACGCGACGCTATATTCCGAACAATACTGTCATCCGTAAAAATCTTATCGATAAGCCCGACGTTAAAAAAGTAGAGGGTTTTGCACAGTGACGAACAAGTTATGGCATCGCTAATGGAGGTATTATTATTGGTGTCATCAAAATGGGTAGTATTCTCGGTCGACAACGTCCTTCGACGGGAGACAATGCGCAGTTCGCATTCAGAGTAAGCACCAGTTGAGAGGTGCTGGGACAAGAAGGTCATGGTAGATTTCTAGAGCAGTCGTTTTCAGAGGTGTGGAAGGAGCATCGGAGGAGAGTATGGGGTGAGTAATAATTAAGTTTGTTATTCTATTGGCAAAATCTACAATAGGGTTACTAAATATAAAGCTATGAAATATAACAAACTGAATGTTGACCGTCACGTAAAATACGTGGAAAACAAAAAAAGCAGGCTGTGGGTTACAGCCGTACAAATGATCCGTAAAGCATTGGAGTCTCGGTATGAAACTTACACAGAGAGTCCCACATGCGCCACTCGTAATTCTTTTCGTAGTGCTTATTTTAATAGTAAGCGTTTCATGGGAATTGTAGTTAATCTTCGTCCTGGTGCTGAACGGAGTAAGGTCGTAGAAGATCTACGCATCGCGCTACAACAATGTGAAATGGATTACAAACTGACAAGCCGAAAGAGAGCCTAATCTGCTTTTCTAAACATGTTATCAGTGAGGGGTATTTGCCACCTCACTTTTTTAATTACTCATACTTCCTCCCTTTCAACTCGTCGGGCATATGCTCCTGATCAACCTCAGCATTTTCAAAATCATGTGCGTACTTGTATCACTTTCCGTATCATAGATTTTTCATTAACTTGCTCGGCGCGTTACGGATGTGCATCGGCACAGGCAGATTGCCAAATCTTTCGATGTCAGCTTTGGTCTCCTGAGAGATAACATAACAGATGTTATTCTTTTTTGCTTTTGCGAGATAGAGTGCGAGTTGCATGATAGCGTTATCGCACTCAGGCATCCCAAGCTTTGCACATACGTCGTAGGTCGTATTTGCCAGTAGCAATGCGTTGTTATCGGCAGGGCCGATATCTTCTGACGCAAAACGAATCAGGCGGCGACAGACGTAGAGGGGATCTTCCCCTCACTTGAGCATTCTCATGATCCGGTAGCACGCTGCGTCGCCGTCGCTGTCACGAAGTGACTTGTGAACCGCTGAGATGATGTTGTAATGTTCCTCACCGTTGCGGTCGTAGTAGACCGGTTTGCCGTACGCTGCTAAAATGGCTTCCGCATTCAATATTCCCGACTGCTGCACCATCAGTCATCCCTCTAAAAGATTCAACGCATTTCTCAGATCTCCATTTGCTAGTCTTCAAATTAACTCTATCGCTTCGATCGGTATCTCAATTCACGGATAGTGTCACTGAACATTCTTCATATGACCTTCAATAAATTTTATAATATTATCTTCACTTAACTTATCAAATACTATTACCTTCGAACGAGAGAGGAGCGCATTATTTATCGTGAAACTTGGATTCTCTGTCGTGGCTCAAATCAAAATAATTGTTCCGTCTTCAACATATGGCAAAAGGGCATCCTGCTGTGCTTTATTCCAACGATGAATTTCATCCAAAAAAACTATTGTCCTTTTCTGGTATCACTTATTTCTCTGGGCCTGATAGATGATCTCGCTCAAGTCGCTTTTCTTGCTGCTTACTCATGACAGATGCACAAAGTCTGCTTCGAGTTCGTGACTCAGTACTGTTGCCAGCGTCGTCTTTCATGAGCCCGGAGGTCACCAAAAGATCATCGACGGAATTTTCCCCGACGTAATATACGACCTCATCTGATCAATAATTGTTTTTTGCCCGACGATCTCGTCCAGCTTTTCCGGACGGAGGAGGGCTGCAAGTGGCTGCTGCATGGTAAGACAATAAGAAAAATAGAACGTCCGTACTATATTCGAAATAGAGAATAATAGCAAGGCGAGAGAATAGCGTTTCGATTTTGAGGATTTTGTATTGATTTTGAGGAGGAGTCTGGTAATATCAGAAATCTTAGTAATGATTATTTATTGTAAAATTCTTTATCATGGCTCATAAACACACACACGACCATCATCACTCTCGGAAAAGCTTTCATGAACATCCGATTTGTATCGCTACTATCATCTATAATATACTTATCGTTGCGGTGGAACTGATTATTATAGCGACGGTGAATCATATGACTTGGCATGATCTGCTTGGATACGAAGGTGTGCTGCAATGAATTCACTTACTTGGAATTATCGTTCTTGCCTTTCTCAATCGATGGCGGATTCACCGATGGGCAAAAGAGAGTGACAGTACTGTTGCGACTACCGGGAAGTTCTTTTCGATCTCTACCATACTGTTGATCGCTCATATAGTGTTGCTGCATATCATCCCGCGTCTTGTAGGCTTTGAACTGCATCACGACGAGGGTGGCAGCGAAATGATTGAATTTATAGTTCTTGGCTGTATTATCGTCTTTGTAACTGTCGCATTTGGCTTCAGAGATATAGTGCTTCATAAGTTTGGACTGAAAAATAAATTTACCGTCTCTCTCAAAAAGCATCGCCATGAAAAAACATCTTAAACGCCTGCTTGCGTGTTTATACTGTCGCAGCGATCATCTACAGAAAAATGGCCAGCTTCCCAAAGGCGGGCAGAGATTTCGTTGTACTGACTGCCATAAACAGTTTACTCTCGGCGGGGCGAGGTGAACTTATGATAGCGAATTCCGCGAAAAAGTAGTTGATGCATACTGTCATAGTGACCTTGACGCCCGTGCTGCTGCACAAAAGTTCTCGATCTCTACGTCTACTATCATTGCATGGGCAAAAAAACACAAACAAAGCTGTCAGTCATGCGCACATTAATTCCCCAAATACACCTTATAATGCCTGCTCGATCCACTATATCCTGCCTTTCCAGGCGGGTTTTTCTTATTTGCATTCTGTCTACCGATCGGTATATTTGGAAACATTACTATTTATCGCTATATCCGCTCATATGGATATCAAATCATTCAAACAGCTATTTGATAAGGAGCTCAAAAAATATATTTCTGCCAAGATAAAATACTCTCAGAAGATAGCATCTTCGCCTAGAATGCAACAAGTTGTTGCATATATTGACGATTTTACGTTTAGTGGAGGGAAACGCGTCAGACCGTATTTGGTTTATCTGACCTATAAGGCATGCTGAGGTAAGGCAGAAAAAGATATTGTTACTCTTGCCATGGCGCATGAACTGGTGCATACGATGGCGCTCATCCACGACGATATCATCGACAAGGGCGAGCTCAGACATGGCGTTCATACTTATCACAGATTTGTCACCGGACTTTTGTCGTCAAGCAACAAAGATCATATCGGTAATTCGCAGGCGATCCTTATGGGAGACCTTGCTTTCGCGTGGACTTATGACGTACTGTATGGAAACTATCCTTCTCTGCCTGCTGCTGCTCTGAAGCGCGCACAAGTTAACGTACAGGAGACTATCGAAGAGGTTATCTGCGGACAAATTATTGACGTGGATATCATGGTTGGAGATAGTATCGACCAGGCACTTCTGGAAAAGAAAAACTACTACAAATCTGCCGGATATACCTTCACCAGACCTATAACTACCGGGGCTCTTCTTGCCGGCGCAAAGGCTCCACTCCTGAAAAAACTCAAGGAACTTGGAGATATCATGGGAAAAGCGTACCAAATGCGCGACGATCTCCTGGACGTTATCGTTGAGGAAGGCTATGAGACAACACACTACGATAATAAAACGAAATTTTCAGACATCCAAGACGGTCAGCAGACATATCTTACACAATACATTTACGATAATGGAAAATATGCACACCGCTTAGCGATCAGCTCAGCTATGGGTAAAAGACTTTCAAAATCACAGATCGACGAACTACGTCAGGTATTCATCGATAGCGGAGCAGTAGAGTACGGCAAGCAAAAAGTCGAAGAGTACCTCCAGCAAGCAGAAAAGATGCTTACTAAGATTAAATTCCCAGTAGAAAGCCGTAAAAAAGATTTTCAGGCGGTGATAGAGTTGTTGAGAAATATTTAAAGTTCTCATTTTCTAGAAATTGTTCTAGCTGAGCTGATTAGTCTCTTCTGCCAAGATGGCTCGATCCTCTTGATACACAAGGCGAATAAATTTTATGAGACTTATAGCGCGAGCCTTATGAGCATCGAATATCTTATGTTGGCGCAAGAGGCTTTCAACTTCATTGTTTCTCTCGATGAGAAAGTGAGAGGCAATTTGCATGAGCCCTGTATCAAGATTCATACTTCGTAGCAAGTTTTTTCTTCTTCCTCTTTCCTCGGGAAAAAGTTCATCTATTTCGATGATAGGTTCCTTCTCGCATAGCATAATAGCATCTACTCATTTTTGCTTTAGATGCTTTTTTGCTTCTTCTCCGAGCTCAAACATACTATTGGCAAAGTGTATATTGCTCATGAGATCTTGCAACTCTTTATCTTCTTCTATGAAAAGATGTTTCAATAATCCAATTTGAGCCTCCGTATATTCTTCCAGGGACTCAATGGCGTCTGAAATGCTTTGTGACGATAAACTTATAGCTGCCACCTCAGAAGAAGAAATATCTTTCTCTGCTGCGTCTGCTTGTGTCGCTAACTCTTCATTTGTTGAGGAAGGCTGTTCTGCTTCCTCACTGATTTCTTCCTTAAAAGGTCGATTGTCTGACGGAATTCTTCCGTCTCAGAATAAATCTATGTTGTAAATAGCGTTTGCTACATCGTCTGATACTGTAAAATCAAAGATCGTAGGAGAAAGAGTATCAGTATACACGCGGACGGTCTCCGCAAATTCCTTCTCTTTATCGAGAGAGATTCTAACAGACTTTGCTCCTAAATAGTTGCAGATGCTTATGAGTGCTTTGTCCGTACACTTGCTGTCAATAAGTGAAACTCTTCTTAAGGTGTTGGCTGTAAAAACAAATCTTCTATGAGAAGGATTTTGGTCGAGACCATATTGTATAAGAGTAGTGATTCCTCCCATGACTTTCCCGTGATTGAGGTGGGCGTACGATTGTCCAGCCGCAAGTGGTAATGCGGAACATGCCCCCGAGTTTTCGATATATTCATCTTCTATAATATAAGCGGGAGTTTCTGAAGCCCTGCTTAATACATCCTGAAAAAAGATCTCTTTGTAGATCAAGTTATGAAGAATGTTCTCTTCTTTTATGCTATCTTGTTTGTCAAATCTTTCAAACTTCTTTCACTTACCAATCGTCAATACTCATATGAGATAGTTTCTTATTTGTTCTTTGGCGATGTTTGTCTTTCCCGCCTGAATAATAATATCTCACGCAAGAGCCGTTTTAAGCGGCTCTTCGCCACGAATAGGCTCAAATCTTTGTTCTATAACTTTTCATATGCGCTCAGATAACTTATCTATAGTGTCTTTATAGTAAAGACGCTTTCTTTTTTGCGCAGAGGCTTCTATATAGAGATCAAGAGCGAACTTCTTTGCCAAAGGGGGCAAATCAGACTCATCTATTTTTTCTTTATAGAATTCAAAAGGAGTCTTTGCATGAGGTTTTTCTGTTGGATTTAGCTCCAGATCTGTTATTTTTTTTGCCATAGAGTCTGATATGGTCCATTCAAACAAGGCGGCACTCTTATAGAGGTTTAAATGGTCAATGTGTATAAGATATCCAAGGGGCTCTTCTTTTGTATGTTTTCCTTTTCGCGTATAAAACATATCAACAAACCAACTTTCATTGTTGATAGATATATCTGATATCTTTTTCAGTGCATTGATATTACATACAAATCTTCTTACAGACGGATCTTCTTTTAACACATTCTGCATAAGCGCTACGATGCCTGTCCCAAATCTCTGCTCATTAAGGCGTCGTGTTTTGAATCCTAGAAGATGCTTAGAAGGAGGTACGACATCAACGATATCGCTTTCATCAATATATTTGCTGGGTAACCCATCGGCATTCTCCAAATAACTTTTCATCCATGCTTCTTTTCTTATTTTGCGAAGCTCATCCGAGTCCTGTTTTGGTGCGGGAATTCTCTTCTCTTTTTTCTCTTCTTTCTTTTTCCCCTCTTTGTTTTTGTCTGGCTCTCATTTGTTATCATCACTCTCTTCAACTCTCTTTGGAGACGGATCTTGTTGTCCGGTTATATTTTGCATAGCATCAGCATCAATCTGCTTTGTATAGTGATATGTTACATCATGTATGCCTGGATAGTCGAAAGGCGTCGCGTCAATATATCTGTCTTCCAACATCCTTTGTACTTTATCGAGAACATCTTTAATCCTGTTTGCTGTGGCATTATTATTGGCATCAATCTCATCTTGTATAACGAGATTCGCAGCAAGGAAACAATGCTTTGCGTCTTCTTTCTCTCTATCTGTCAACGGCAATTCATTATTGATAAGGCGCTCCATATCTTTTGCTGAGAGAGTGCTTACGGTGATTATTTTCTTCGACTTTTCGCCTTTTCATATTTTTCTTTCGTTTTCCGGTTGGCGACCGTTATTTTGTGCAGGCGCAGGTTTCGGTTTGGGCTCTTTCGCTCGGGGATTAACAATCGCCTTTATCTTTTTTAAGTCTTGAGAGATATCTTCATTGAGAAGAGCAAAAACACTTGCTTTACGCATTTTGGTAATTGCCTTATCTTTTATCTGCCTCGCTCTTTCGCGAGTGAGATTAAATCTCTCGCCAATATCTTCAAGGCCTATGGACTCGCAACCTATACCAAAATAGAGTTTCACCACATCACGTTGACGATCGGTAAGGGTGCTGAGTACACGAGCTATTTCATTTTTCAGAGACTCTTTACCATGGAGTTCCGCATCCGCAGAGTCGGAATTGGGATTTTCTAGTATATCCAGCAAGGTGCCATCTTCATCATCTTTAAAAGGTGCGTCGACGGAAATATGTCTTGCTGCGACTCAGAGGGTAGTTTCAACTTCTTCTAACTCCATATCTAAAAGTTCCGCTAATTCTTCTGTTGAAGGATCGCGCTCATACTCTTGTTGAAGTTGAGAATAGGCTTTGCTGATCCTGTTAGAGAGCCCAATCTTATTAAGGGGCAAACGAACGATGCGTGATTGTTCTGCAAGAGCCTGAAGAATCGACTGACGAATCCGCCAAACTGCGTAGGAAATAAACTTGAAACCTCTTGTTTCGTCGAAACGCTGACCGGCTTTGATGAGGCCAAGATTTCACTCATTGATCAAGTCAGAAAGGGAAAGTCACTGATTTTGGTATTGCTTAGCTACAGACACCACGAAACGAAGATTTGCCTTAGTAAGCTTCTCAAGAGCTCTCTCATCTCCCTGGTGAATTCTTATAGCTAATTGTACCTCTTCTTCCGGTGTGATAAGGTCAATTTTTCAAATCTCCTGAAGATATTTCTCGAGAGATTCCGCCTCGCGATTTGTGATGCTCTTTGTTATCTTTAGTTGTCTCATAGCCATGTGCGCTTTCGGAAAGATTATCAAATATGGCGATTATTGTAAGTATATGCCAAGATAAGTCAATAACTCTCCGTGCGCTCTGAAAGTATTATTCTGTAGAAGAATCTCCTTTTTTATCGTTCTTCTGTATAGATGGCGAAAGCGTGTCAGAGATAGCTCCCTGGGTATCTTTGATTGTTTTTGTGTGTGAATTAACCTCTCTAAGAGCCACAATATTCTCCTCAAGGACTCTTTTCGCCATACTATCGGAGATGGTTCGTTCGAAAAGTGTAGACAGCCTTCCCGTTTTGAAGCTATCTACATGAAGAAGAGAGCAGGTTGGCGTGCTTGTAGTAGTGTTGTCTTTCCGTTCGTTGAACATAGAAATAAATCGATCGTGATCCCCTCTTGCAATGTTTCCTATTTTTCTGATCGTGTCAGCATCGCATATAAACCTTCTTGCTGATGGGTTTTCTCTTAAAGCACTCTGCATGAGTGCAACCAGGCCTGTATTAAATTTTTGCTCACGTAGAAGTGCGCCTGTATGTCCTGCTATTTCTTGCATAGGCGCAACTATTTCTGTAACACTCTCTTTTTCTATATATTTTCAAGGCAGATCGTCTGCTGCAAGATGTGCTGCTATCCGCAGTTGTTGTTCGCTGTCGCGCAGTTCTGTCACAGTTTGTTTAACCTTTTGAGATTGTACTGGGGCTCTGTTTCTGGATCTCATAACCTTCTTTATCGGCAGGTGATAAAATATGCTTTATTATAGTGATATAAAGTAAATAAGTCAATAATTATGAGTGCGTGGTATTGCATTGGGCGGGGTAGATGGGTAGATTGAAGATGTTTTTACTTTTTGAAATATGGAGTCGATGTATGTATGCAGTGAGTGTGGAACAAGTAGTGCGGTGAAACTAGGTAAGTGTCCGGATTGTGGGGCGTTTTGATCTTTCAAGGCGGTTCAGGGGCTGGGACCTCAATCGAAGAAAAAGTGATCAGTGATAGGGCAAACGTTGGAAACGACAGAAAGAAAGGCGTCGGCGTACTTTCCGTTGAGCGATACAGAATTGCTTCGTCTCTTCCCAAAGGGATTGAAACAATGAGGAATATATCTGTTAGGTGGTGAGCCGGGTATTGGCAAATCAACCATAGCATTACAAATAGTGCAACAACTGAACGGTCAGCGCATCGCTTACTTTTCGGGAGAAGAGCAGAGTGATCAGATCGTTGATAGACAAAGTAGGATCACAGAAAATACACAGAATGAAAATATGGATATCTTTCATGCGAATCGTCTGGAAGATATTTTACTGACTGCGGAGACGGGGCAGTATGAGATCATCATTGTTGATTCTATTCAAACTATCTCTTCAGAGAATTTAGAAGGTGCATCGGGTAGTCCGGCGCAGGTGAAATACTGTGCGGAGAAGATAGCGGAGCTCTGTAAAAAGAATAACATCACAGCGCTCATTATTGGGCACGTTACTAAATGATGAGAGATTGCCGGACCCAAATATCTTG